>CAKQBC010000183.1 GCA_934215995.1 uncultured Bacillus sp.
ATCACACCTAAAAGGTAGTCCTTAACTCCGATTTTCTCTATTAAACTGCTCTTTTCCTCTGTAATAATAGAGGTTTCCTTATCCAACAGATAATCTACGCTTGAACCAAGATAGTCAGCTATAGCATTTAACTGCTCCATAGTCACACTTGTACCATTCATAAAACTTGCAATGTTATCCGGGTGTGATTTGAAAATCCAATATATCTTGCGGAAAACATTGGCATCGAAACTGTAACGATCAAAAGCGGGCCATATAAGGATATTATGTCGGGTGACAGGGAAATGACAGCTGAAGAGCGGAAAATTCTCCAGGGTATGATTGATAATTCCTACAACCAATTCGTTAAAATCATTGCGGAAGGCCGTGGCATGTCCGAGGCTGAGGTAAGGAAAATTGCCGACGGGCGCGTATATGACGGCAAACAGGCGAAGGAGCTTGGCTTGATTGATGAATATGGGTACTTGGACGATGTGACAACTGCCATGAAAGAGGATCTTGGAATAGAGGATGCAATGGTCGTGGAATACGTGCATTATGCCGGATTCGACAGTTTATTCTCCGTAACGGCACAAAAGGTTTTAGGAAAAGAAGTGGAGCTGACGAATATTCTGCGTTCTGTCACACAATCGAATTCTCCGCGATTAATGTACTTGTACACGGAATAGGAGGGGATTGCCATGACTGAAAACAAGAAAACGATAGATCACAATCTCAATGATCAGAACGCTGCGGAAAACAACGTGCCTATTCCCCCCGCTTCACGAATCGATACTGAACCGGAGCCTAATGGTGGCGCTCAGGAAAGCATTGTTGCAGAAGAGACGTCGAAGAACGGGTCGGTCCTGTCTGGAAATCAAGAAGAGAATATTCGCTTCGCAGGATTTTGGATGAGATTCTGGGCCTATCTGATTGATCTGATTGTAATTGGAAGCATTGGCAGAATCATTCTGAAACCGGTGCTGAAGATTCTGGGCGTAGAAGACAGTTCATCCTTCTTTTCGCCCCTTGCCATCGGATCGGCGATTATATTTTATTTATATTTTGTGCTTATGACTAAATACTTCAGCCAAACGCTTGGGAAAATGGCTCTGGGTCTGAAGGTGATCAGCCTGAAAGAGGCCCGCTTATCCTGGGGCACTGTCATTTTCAGGGAGTTCATAGGAAGGTTCATCAACAGGACAATCCTAGTCCTGTATATATTGGTTGGTTTTTTGCCTAAACACCAAGGATTGCATGACATCTTTGCAGATACGAGTGTTATACATGAACGATAAGCAATAGTGGAGCGGGAAGAATCCTGCTCCTTTTTTATTTGCCCGGATTCAGGCTGGGGCCGAAATAAGCAGTTCCATAAGGTGAAAGAGAAAGTATGGCTGTTCTGCAAATGGGCGTCTTTTGTGCTGCAGTGTAGGAGAGGTTTATTTTGATTGGTCGTTGTCGACAATGAGCTTAAAGAGGTGTGCTTATTATGAAGTTGCTAGTCATTGCTCTCGCTGCGCTCATCCTGCTAGGGCTAGTCTATTTGTGTTTTTCCGTTGTTACGGTAACCATCCATTTCCGGCATGTGAAAGGGAATGATCAGCTTACGATTGAAATGAAGGCTCTACATGGCTTGTTCGCAAAAAAACTAAGTATCCCTGTCATAGAGGCTGAGCCGGCTTCCATCAAAGTGGAAGGGTATGAAGAAAACGAGCATTCAGGGAATGCCAAGGAAGCAGATGACAGGATTACGCTGGAACAGGTCAAGGATCAAATACAGAAGTCATATGAGATTATCAGGCAATTTCACGATATGAAGCCGATCATGAAGCAATTTGCCAAAAAGATAAAAGTACGCAAGTTTGCGCTCCATACCGTTTTCGGGACAGGTGAGGCCGCATCAACAGGCAAGTTAGCCGGTTTTGTGTGGACGATGGCCGGATTCATACGGATGCTCTTGTCCTTTCTTACTGTTTCCTGCCGGCCTGATATCTCAGTGACGCCTCAATTCAACCGGATGGCAATGGAAGTGGAACTCGATTGCATATTCCGGTTCAGAGTGGGGCAAGCTATCCTGACAGCATGTAAGCTGCTTTACCATTGGAGAGGCCACAGAAGAAGACAGGGGCTTTTCCATAAGGAAAAACAAACACAACAATCAGAGAACGAGATAACATAAGGAGGATTCAATTATGTCAGAGCATCCTATACACGGGTTAATGAAGGCGGCTATGGAAAACTTGAAGGAAATGGTGGATGTCAACACAATCGTCGGGGATCCAGTTGAAACACCGGATGGCAGTGTCATTTTGACTGTCTCGAAGGTTGGCTTCGGATTCGGTGCAGGAGGAAGCGAGTTCCAGGGATCAGGGCAAGGAAGCCATGCCGCCGGCAGCTCACAGCAATCGCAAAGCCTTCCTTTCGGCGGAGGGAGCGGCGGGGGTGTGTCAATCACTCCGGTAGCCTTCCTGATCGTCAATGGAAATGGAGTCAAGATGCTCCACCTCGACCAAAACACTCATCTTCTTGAAAAAATATTGGATTCCGCTCCCCCGGTTTTTGAAAAAATCCAGTCCATGTTATCGAAAAATGGGGATGCTGGCGGCAGCCATCAGAAGGGAAGGCATAACCAAGAGCCTCCAACATCCAAGCCTTCCTACTAAAAGATAAGTACCAGGCATTTCCCGAAATGCCTGCCATAAAAAGTCTTAATGTTTGAAAATATCAGGTGCAAAGCATAAGATAACACTATACATGAATGTTTAAACAACATAAAAGTGCAGTGAAAAAATGGTTGAGGGGGAGATTCCGCAATGGCTCAGGTTACGTTTAAGCAGAATCCGGTGACGTTAATAGGAAATGAAGTGAAAGCAGGGGACAAAGCCCCGGATTTTAAGGTGTTAAGAAATGACCTTTCAGAAGCAACTTTGTCGGATTACGAAGGCAAAATCAAAATCATCAGTGTTGTTCCATCCATAGATACTGGTGTTTGCGATGCACAAACAAGGAAATTTAATGAAATTGCATCCAAACTTGATAATGTTCAGGTGATTACGGTCAGCGTTGACCTGCCATTTGCCCAAAAGCGTTGGTGTGCTGCGGCAGGCCTGGATAATGTAGAGATTGTATCGGACCATAGGGACCTGTCATTTGGTGAAGCATATGGGGTTGCAATTAAGGAACTGCGCCTGCTTGCGCGTGCTGTATTTGTTGTTGATAGCTCGGATACAGTAGTATACGCAGAATATGTCGGGGAAAGTACAAATCATCCTGATTATGATGCCCCTGTACAGGCTGCCAAAGAAGCGAAATAAGGAATTACTGACGAAAGAAGATTGTTGACCGTAAAAGGGAAGCGCCAATTAACCTTTTGCGGTTTTTTTTGTTTTGTTTTTACATAAGGCTCTGTAAAAACGCTATTGTTGATTGCGGCATATCTGCGGGGAACATGCCAATTTCGCTCCATTAACGGCGTCTATGAAAATGAACATAGGCTTTCATTATGTGAAAGCTGGAGGGGATGACCGGAGAATAATGCCCGGAAGCCAATATCCTTAGTAAGCCAACATTGTCCTTGCCCGGCCGGCGGTGCAAGGCAGGAAGAGGCTTTTGTCCCGGGGTGTCTGGAAAATGACCCTGCTCCCTTTAACCCTTTTTGTCCGTTTGAACTTGTATGTGGGCAAAAGCATGGGTAGAATAGAAATGGAAGAGATTGAACGGAGGTTTTATGTTTGAATTTTGCAGTTGTGGAAAAAGCATTTCACATATTGGATGAGACAGCGAGGATCATCGAATCGGAATGCAATTGTACATATATTGAAGCCCTGGCTGAAACAGCAGAGAACATTTTTCATGATGATGTTCTTCAGGATGAACTAAGCGAGACAACAAGAAAGCGATTGAAAAAACAATATGCTTCTCTTGCTTTTATGGATCTTGATGCAGTGGCCAAAAGAAAAGCATTCCAGTTGGCGATCCTTAAAGGAATGAAAGCAAATGTACAGCCGAACCATCAGATGACGCCTGATTCCATCGGCCTTTTTATGGGGTATCTGGTCGGTAAACTTTCCCGTAAGGAAGAAGAGATCCGCTTGCTTGATCCGGTGGCAGGGACAGGCAATCTGCTTTTTACCATTCTGGAGCAGATGAAAGGAAAATACGTCCATGCAGTCGGCTGCGATATAGATGATTTATTGATTAAGCTGGCATACAATGGTGCGAATTTACTTGAATATCCGATTGAATTGCATAACGGGGACAGCATCAAGCCGATGTTTATTGACACTGTGGACATAGTGGCGGCAGACTTGCCTGTCGGATATTATCCGGATGATGAACAGGCTGCCGACTATTCGGTGAAAGCCGAAAAAGGCCATACATATGCTCATCATTTATTGATCGAGCAGAGTGTCCGCCATTTGAAAGAAGGCGGATATGGATTGTTCATTGTCCCTAACAGCATATTCGAGTCCGAACAAAGCCCATTGCTGCATAGCTTCCTGAAAGAAGCGTGCTATATACAGGGGCTGGTTGCCTTGCCGCTTTCTCTCTTTAAAAGCGAAAAGGCAGCCAAAAGCATCCTGATAGTCCAAAAGAAAAAAGAAGGAGTAGAGGCGCCGAAAAATGCCCTGCTTGTCCAACTTCCGAAGATGTCGGACAGCAGAGCCATGCAAACGATCCTCTCTCAAATGGATGCCTGGTTCCGGACTGAAAAAGGGATCTAATAAGCAATCGTGCATATCTCTGTAAGTTACCTCGCCGCGGCACCCGCTGCCTAACAAGCAGGGCAGCGGATGTTGGGGCATTCACCTGCGGAGGCGAAAAAAGAGCATTCTCACACAATTTGCCCTCCCGGCAGCAGTACGCCAACTAAGACTCTGGGTTTTTTGCATACTCGTTCCTGAAACACAGGTAATATCTTTAAAAAAAGCATGTAAGATTTCCGGCTTGAATGTCTCATGCATATGAAATACTATGAAAGCAGTTTCCTGACTCAATTGCAAAACAGTCCAGGACGGCGGTTAGGGACTTTTGATAACTGAAACAGATTAGGTTAGCTCACCTATGAATCAGAAGGATGAAAGAGTCCTGCTGATCAAAGATATACTTTGTTTGAACTATTGCAGAACTGAAAACACAGGAGGGTGTACATCTATGTCAAAAAAAATCATCGCAATAAACGCCGGCAGTTCCTCATTGAAATTCCAGCTATTCGATATGCCTAGTGAAACAGTCATCACAAAAGGATTGGTTGAAAGAATCGGTCTTGAAGATTCAGTATTCACCCTAACTGTAGAAG
>CAKQBC010000184.1 GCA_934215995.1 uncultured Bacillus sp.
TTTCCCGTACTACCCAGCTTGCAGCTATCAAACCGGCGACTGACGGGACGAATGCATTGGAGGACGGCGGCATTTTGGCTTTTCTGATTACCGCATTATCGTTGCCGACCTCTTTGCGGACATCCTCCCTGATCACGATTGGGCTTTCATCCGAGAATACGACCGGAATGCCCTTTTTAATGCCTTCTTTCCTCAGGCGGGTACGGATCACTTTCGCCAATGGGTCCGTATGCGTCTTGGAAATGTCGGCTATTTGAAAACGTGTCGGATCCATTTTATTGGCGGCCCCCATGCTTGAAATGACCGGTATATTCCTTTCGAGGCACTCCTTCATCAGATGGATTTTATACACGATTGTATCGGATGCATCAATGACATAATCGAGCCCATAGCTGAAGAACTCCTCATACGTTTCTTCCGTATAAAACATCTTCAGGGAAATGACCTCACAGTCCGGATTGATATCCGCAATCCTTTCTTTCATCAGGTCCGCCTTGAACTTCCCTACTGTCGATAACAGCGCATGCAGCTGCCTGTTGACGTTTGTGATGTCGACATCATCCTTATCGACAAGAACCAGGCGCCCTACCCCCGAACGCGCCAAAGCTTCCGCGGCGAAAGAACCGACCCCTCCGATTCCGAGCACCGCAACTGTTGTATTTTTTAAGGTCTCAAGCCCTTCTTTACCTATCGCCAGTTCATTCCTGGAAAATTGGTGTAGCATCCCGTTTCAACTCCATTATCTATGCTTATTGTTTCTTTGGCCGTCCATCTTTTTTCTGTTTGTCTGGCTGTCATGGGACCAAAACTGCTTTCATGCTTGAATAGCTATCTCTTTTATATCCTATAGGCCTGCTTATTATCAAGCAATACTGTTTTTTTATATAGGGCTTCAAAACAACACTAAAATATAACATAGCCTTTATATAAAAGTGGTATGCCTATTTTATACCCGTAATTATGGGCCGTAAGACTCCTTCCGGCATTCAGCGTGCGAATAAGCCGCGGGATATACGCCGAATTTCGTTTCGCCTTACGAAAGTAAACAAGAAAAAACGGAGTATCTGCCTGATACTCCGCGTTATAAGTCTACAGTTATGTATACCGAAAGAGTCCCGATTGTGCCGTTTATCGCCTTGGTTTTGAACCCGCTCTCCGCAGGTGGGTGCTCTGCCCGCCGTCTTTGTAAGTCCACTTAAAAGAGGCATTTACGCAACAGCGGAACGTGGGCTCCCGTAACTATAAGTGTTCGGTCAAAACTTATAGGTTTAAGCAACGTACACATCAGGACTCTCACTTATTGACTATATGGTAGCATTTTCAGCTGTTTAATTCAAGTGGACCGATATAGGAAATTATTCCTTTTTTTCACCTGTAAGCGCAAGCCTTAGCTCCGCCAATTGCTCCGGATCGACACGGCTAGGCGCTTCTGTCAGCAGATCGCTCGCACTTGCTGTTTTCGGGAATGCGATTGTATCGCGCAAGTTCGTTCTGCCGGCAAGGAGCATGACCAAGCGGTCCAATCCAAGGGCAATTCCTCCATGAGGCGGTGTACCGTATTCGAACGCTTCGAGAAGGAATCCGAATTGGGCTTGAGCCTCTTCATCCGAGAATCCGAGCGCAGAAAGCATTTTCATCTGTACGTCCCTTTCGAAGATACGGAGTGACCCTCCTCCAAGCTCATATCCGTTCAACACGATGTCATAGGCTTGGGCGCGGACGTTTTGCGGCTCGCTTTCAAGCAGGTGTAAATCCTCCCTGAACGGCATTGTGAATGGGTGGTGTGCCGCAAAGTAGCGTTTTGCTTCCGGATCATATTCAAGCAGCGGCCAGTCTGTCACCCACAGGAAGTTGAATGCCTCATTGTCGATAAGGCCCATTTCTTTCCCAAGCTTCAGGCGAAGTGCGCCAAGCGCTTCAGCAACAACCATTTTATTATCGGCTACAAACAACAGAAGATCGCCTTCTTGCGCTTCCAATGCTACCATAAGGCTTTCCGCTTCCTCGCCTGCGAAGAACTTGGAAATCGGTCCTTTCAGTCCGTCGCTCTCGACCTTCATCCAAGCCAGGCCTTTTGCACCGTAAACGGCTGCGAATGCGCCCAGTGCATCGATGTCTTTCCTTGAATAGTTGGATGCAGCGCCTTTTACATTGATTGCTTTCACTTGGCCGCCATTTTTGACTGCACTTGCGAAAACTTTGAAGCTGCTGTCTTTAACGATTTCTGATACATCAACCAATTCCATTGCGAAGCGTGTATCAGGCTTATCGGAACCGTAACGGGCCATTGCATCAGCATATGTCAGCCTTGGGAATGGTAGCGTAACATCGATTCCTTTAACGTCTTTCATCACTTTAGCCATCATTTGCTCTGTCATTGCCATGATGTCTTCCTGGCTCATGAAGCTCGTTTCGATATCGATTTGCGTGAATTCCGGCTGGCGGTCTGCACGTAAGTCCTCATCACGGAAGCAGCGCGCGATTTGGTAATACCGTTCGAAACCGGAAACCATCAACAGCTGTTTGAAAAGCTGAGGGCTTTGCGGCAATGCATAGAACTCACCGTCATGGACACGGCTTGGGACAAGGTAGTCACGCGCCCCTTCCGGCGTGCTTTTCGTAAGCATTGGTGTTTCAATGTCAAGGAAGCCTTCGGAATCCAGGAACTCACGGACCGATTTTGTTGTTTGATGGCGCATTTTGAACGTTTCAAACATAACCGGGCGGCGAAGATCCAGGTAACGGTATTTCAAGCGTGTTTCTTCGGAAGCATCCACTTTGTCGCTGATCACGAACGGCGACGGTTTTGCTTCATTTATAATCGTAAGCTTTGTTGCATGGATTTCAATTTTACCTGTTTTCAGGTTGTTGTTGATTGTGCCTTCCTGGCGGGCAACAACTGTTCCTTCAACGCTCAATACAAATTCATTGCGGACTTTTTCCGCTGTATCAAGCGCTTCTTTTGATACATCAGGATTGAAGACGATTTGCACAAGCCCTGTGCGGTCGCGAAGGTCGACGAAAATCAGCCCTCCGAGATCCCGTCTTTTCTGAACCCATCCTTTTAACGTAATTTTTTCTCCAATTGCTGTTTCCGGAACTTCTCCGCAAAAATATGTTCTGCCAAACATCCCTATTTTCCTCCCTTATTGCTGCTTCTTGAATTCTTCGATAAACGTCTGTAAACCAAGTTCCTGCTGTTCCCCGGTTTCCATGTTTTTCAATGTTATTTTGCCGTTGTCAAGCTCATTATCCCCCAATACGGCAACGAAACGTGCGTGAACACGGTCAGCCGCTTTGAATTGGGCTTTTATTTTCCGGTCATTATAGTCTTTGTCAGCCGAAAATCCGTTCAGGCGCAGCTCGTTGACAAGCTTCACACTGTAATCCTTGGCACGTTCGCCAAGAGCGACCACATAAATGTCTGTGGATTTTTCAATCGGAAGTTCGATTCCTTCCGCAGCCAAAGCAGCGATCAGGCGTTCAATGCTGAGGGCAAAACCGATTCCCGGTGTTTCCGGCCCTCCGAACTGTTCAACAAGCCCATTGTAACGGCCGCCTCCGCATAGAGTCGTGATGGCGCCGAACCCTTTTGCATCGCTCATGATTTCAAAGGCAGTGTGGTTGTAGTAGTCCAGCCCGCGCACAAGCGTTGCATCGACCGTATAAGGGATATCCATGTCCTCCAAGTGCTTCAGCACTTTATCGAAATACGCTTTTGATTCATCATTAAGATACTCCAGAATCGAAGGGGCTGTCTTCATCAATTCGTGGTCACGGTCTTTCTTGCAGTCCAAAATGCGCAGCGGGTTCTTCTCCAGGCGGCTTTGGCAATCGCTGCAGAATTCCCCGATATGCGGCTTGAAGTGTGAAATGAGCGCTTCACGGTGTTTCGTCCGGCTTTCTGTATCGCCAAGCGAATTGATGACCAGCTTCAGTTCCTTAAGCCCGAGGCTGCGGTACATATTCATCGCCAGGCTGATCACTTCTGCATCAATGGCTGGATCTGCACTTCCCAATGCCTCCACCCCGAATTGTACGAATTGGCGGAAACGGCCGGCTTGCGGCCTTTCATAGCGGAACATAGGCCCATAATAGAATAGCTTCACAGGCTGGGTAGCCCAACCGAACATCTTATTTTCGACGAAGGAACGAACGGCTGCCGCTGTCCCTTCAGGGCGAAGCGTAATGCTTCTGTCGCCGCGGTCCGTGAACGTATACATTTCCTTCTGGACAATGTCGGTTGTTTCCCCGACCCCTCTGGAAAACACTTCTGTATGTTCAAAAATCGGCGTCCTGATTTCCTGGTATTGATATTTTCTGCATAAATCCCTGGATACACTTTCAATGTACTGCCATATCGGTGTTTGTTCAGGCAATAAATCCTGTGTCCCCCTTGGAATCTGTAAATTCATCTATAGTCCTCCCTGCTTACCGGTTAATTTTTTATAAAAAACAAAAAGACCCCCATCCCTTGTAAAAATCATTTACAAGGGACGAGAGTCTGTCATTTCCCGTGGTGCCACCCTAATTCAAAATGCAAAAAGCATTTCCTCTGGCAGTTAACGCCTGCGAACGTCCTCTTCCTACTAAAGCGGCTGGCCCTCTTTCAGAAAGGAACCTACGGAGTGTTCCTTCATTAAGATTCGCAGTAGGAAAGCTTGCAGCCTATGGCTTTCCCTCTCTTAACCCGAGCTTCTTAACTACTTTTCTCCATCAACGGTTTTAAAGATACATATGTATTATTTTTATAATGATAATTGTCCCGACCGTCATTGTCAAGGCGAAAAGACCAAAACGGCTGAAACGCCGGCTGGGCAAGAAAGTTCTTTTCTTCCATCAGGGGCCATAGCAAGGGCCTGCTGACGGAATCAACCTGATTCCGGAAAAGAAAAGCCTTTTACAGCTGTTTTTGTACACGAAGCAATAATCTTTCTATCACTAGCAAAACAGGTTCATGTATAATCATCATGAGCGGCCTAAATGCTTTTTCAGCTTTTTCACTTCGTGGACAGGCAAGCCGAACTCACTTGCCAGCTCCACCATGCTGCTGCTTTGCTCACGCTGGATGAAATCATGGAAATCGATGCCGAACAGCTGGTTCATGCCGTTATGGCTAATATTGTTCTTTTCGGTGCGTTTCATCGTTCTTCCTCCCAGTTTGTCAAATCGTCATTCTTATTCTGTCCCTTAAAAGGGATTTCGTTACATAAAAAATTTTGATTTTCAGTTTTGTTAAAAGAGGGGA
>CAKQBC010000185.1 GCA_934215995.1 uncultured Bacillus sp.
GGATGGCACGATATACGGGGCGCAGGCAGTCGGAAAAGAGGGAATCGATAAACGGATCGATGTGATAGCGACAGCCATTAAAGGGAATCTTAAGGTCCATGACCTGCAGGAGCTCGAATTGGCATATGCGCCTCCTTATTCATCTGCGAAAGATCCTGTCAATGTAGCGGGCTATGTAGCAGGGCATATTGTCGATGGTGAAATAGAGGTTGTCCATTATCATGAGATTGACCGCCTGGTTGAAGATGGCGCAATGCTGATTGATGTACGGAATCCTCATGAACGCGATAATGGCTATATACCTGGATCCATCAATATTCCTCTGGAGCAATTAAGGGAGAGTCTGGATGAAATCCCGCGGGATCAAAAAGTGTATGTTTCCTGCCAGGTTGGGCTGCGGGGATATCTCGCCTGCCAAATATTGAACCTGAACGGCTTCCGGGCCGTCAATGTGAGCGGCGGTTATAAGACATATTCCAGTGTTTTATCTTAATATAGAAAAGGAAAGCGTATTCGGGATTTTAACCCGAGTACGCTTTTTGGTGTTTATTCCCTCCGGAAAGATAGCGTGTTGTAGTCGAATAGTGAAATATTTCCCGGACAATAAGTGAGTCGTTTCGTACGGAACTTGGCATATCATGCTTCTGAAAGTCCGGCAATTTTCCGGAAAATCCGCAGTCCTATTATTTGCATGGTGCAAGCCTGAATGGTACAAAAAAACCCGGACCACGCTTTGGTCCGGGTTTGCTATTTATTCTGTGAAACTTGCTTTTTATTTGTTTACATGTTTAGTTAAGCGCCTATAAGCGTTTTCCACGCGTTCCTCTGAAGGCGGGTTCGTATCTGCAAGTGGATATTTCAGTCCTAAAGCTTCCCATTTGTAGACACCAAGCTTATGGTACGGCAGAACTTCAACCTTTTCAACATTGTTGAGCGTACCGATGAATTCCCCGAGCCGGTCAAGGTATTCATCTACATCGGTAACGCCAGGAACCAGCACATGGCGGATCCAGGCGGGTATTCCTTTATCCGACAAATAGCGTGCGAATGCAAGAATGTGATCATTGTATTTTCCGGTCAGTTTCTTATGCCCTTCGCGGTCGATATGCTTCAAGTCGACAAGGACAAGGTCGGTGTATTGAAGAAGCTTATCGAAGAGGGCAAGGAATTCAGGTGATTCCGAGAAACAGCCTCCGGATGAATCAATGGTCGTGTGGATTCCTTTCGCTTTGCATTTCTTGAACAGGTCAATCAGGAATGGCAGCTGCAGCAGCGGCTCTCCTCCACTGACTGTGATGCCGCCTCCTGAGGCCTCGATGAATGGCATGTAAGACTGTAAGTCATCCAATATATCGTCTGCTGTCATATCTTTTCCTGTTCCGAACGCCCACGTATCTGCGTTATGGCAGTATTGGCATCTGAGCAGGCAGCCCTGTGTGAAGACGATGTAGCGGATTCCCGGCCCATCGACTGTGCCGCATGTTTCAATTGAATGGATGTTTCCCTTTATAGCTGTCATGATAAAAAAACCCCTCCAGCTCCCCGCCAGAGGGAGAATAGGAGGGGAGCATATTGCCTTTTGTTGTGAATCAATTTCTTGTTTGTGCTGTCTATTTGCCTGTATTAACAGTATACCCGCTGCCTAAGTGCCTAATCTTGGCTCAGGCGGGCTACATGCTTTCGTGGAATGTCCGGTTGATGACGTCTATTTGCTGTTCCCGTGTTAGTTTGATGAAATTAACCGCATAACCGGAAACACGGATCGTCAATTGCGGATACTCTTCAGGATGTTCCATGGCATCCATCAATGTATCGCGATTGAATACGTTAATGTTCAGATGATGCCCTGCTTTTGACGCATAACCATCAAGGATGGCTGCCAGGTTGGCTTCCTGTGTGCTTTCTTCCCGGCCCAGCGCTTTCGGCACCATGGAGAATGTATTGGAAATGCCGTCTAATGCATATTTATATGGCAATTTTGATACAGAAGATAAGGATGCCAATGCCCCTTTTGTATCTCTGCCGTGCATAGGGTTCGCGCCAGGAGCGAATGGTTCGCCTGTGCGGCGTCCGTCAGGTGTGTTTCCTGTTTTCTTACCGTACACAACGTTGGAAGTGATTGTCAGAATGGACATCGTATGGATGCTGTTACGGTATGTCGGATGTTTTTTCAGCTTCTTCATGAAGTTCTCGACAAGTTCAACCGCCAATTGGTCTACACGGTCATCGTTGTTTCCGTACTTCGGATATTCCCCGGTTGTTTCGAAGTCGACAACCAGCCCGTTTTCATCACGGATTGTTTTAACCGTTCCGTACTTGATTGCGCTCAATGAGTCGGCTACAACGGAAAGGCCGGCGATGCCTGTTGCCATAGTGCGGATGATTTCCGTGTCGTGCAAGGCCATTTCGATTCGTTCATAGCTGTATTTGTCATGCATATAATGGATGACGTTCAACGTATTGATGTATAGGCCAGCCAGCCATTCCATCATTGTATCGAATTTCTCCATTACCTCATCAAAGTCGAGTACTTCGGAAGTGATCGGTGCGAATTTAGGTGCTACTTGGACTTTCAGTTTTTCATCCACACCGCCATTGATTGCGTATAACAGCGTTTTGGCCAAGTTGGCGCGGGCGCCGAAGAATTGCATTTGTTTTCCTACGCGCATCGCGGATACACAGCAGGCGATTGCATAGTCGTCTCCATATTCAACGCGCATCAGGTCATCGTTTTCATATTGGATCGCACTAGTCTGGATCGACATTTTCGCACAGAAGTTTTTGAATCCTTGCGGCAATTGTGTCGACCAGAGTACTGTCAGGTTCGGCTCGGGAGCCGGACCGAGGTTAGATAGTGTATGAAGGAAGCGGAATGAGTTTTTCGTCACTAACGGTGTTCCATCCAGTGAGATTCCTCCGATCGATTCCGTCACCCAAGTAGGGTCCCCGCTGAAAAGTTCATTATAATCCGGTGTCCGTGCAAATTTAACCAATCGTAGCTTCATGACGAAGTGGTCGACTAATTCCTGGGCTTCCTGTTCGGTCAATGTGCCTTCCTGAAGATCCCGTTCAATGTAGATATCCAGGAATGTGGATGTTCGTCCTAAGCTCATTGCAGCGCCGTTCTGCTCTTTGATAGCCGCAAGATATGCGAAATATAGCCATTGGAATGCTTCACGCGCATTTCCGGCAGGCTTGGATATATCGTAGCCGTAAGCAGCAGCCATTTCTTTCAGCTCGCTTAGTGAACGGATTTGTTCTGATAATTCCTCGCGAAGGCGGATTGTATCTTCGGACATGATGGAACTCGTATTCTTCATGTCTTTTTTCTTTTGCTCGATTAAATAATCAACACCGTATAACGCTACGCGGCGATAGTCGCCGATAATGCGTCCGCGTCCGTAAGCATCCGGAAGGCCGGTGATAATTCCTGCTTTACGTGCCAGGCGCATTTCATCCGTATAGGCGTCAAATACACCTTGGTTATGTGTTTTTCTGTATTTCGTGAAAATCTCCGTAACTTCATCATCGACATTAAAGCCGTATGATTTTGCTGCCTGCTGTGCCATACGGATACCCCCGAATGGCTGCAGGGAACGTTTGAAAGGCGCATCCGTCTGAAAACCTACAATTGTTTCTAAGTCTTTATTCAAGTAGCCTGGCCCATGTGAAGTGATCGTAGAAACTACTTTTTCATCGAGATCCAGAACGCCGCCTGCTTCACGCTCTTTCTTGTTCAGGTCCATTACCTGTTCCCAAAGCTTAGTTGTTGCCTCTGTAGGACCCTCCAGGAATGAATCATCTTTATCGTATACTGTAATGTTCCGTAAGATGAAGTCCCGGACATCTATTTCCTTAGACCAAGTGCCAACCTGAAAGCCTCTCCAAAATTGCATATTCCATTCCGCCTTTCATTAAAATATATGTTTTTAAATTATATACGAAAAAAAGTATTACAGGTATAAATATATTTATATAACAGTTATCATTATTATCATACTACAATTTTTGCCTTTAATTTGTGAAACATTAGTGAATATACTGTTTATTTAATTGGATTCTTCATCCATCTGATGATTTGGAAGGGTTTGTGTTTTTAATTTTTATTCTAATCTGTATTATATTTAGTTTTAATCTGTTTCATTTTTTATAGAACAGATTAAAACAGGTATTAATTACTCTGTACCCTACATTATATCACCCGATACATTTTTATATGAACAAGGTCGGGTACTTGGAATCAAAGCATAAAAAAAGAAGAATGCATGAGAGGGTTTTCCCTGCAATCTTCTGTTTAAGTCGATTCTGCAATAACTGGCTGTATGTTGGTTTATACCCTTTTGGCTCCGATATAACGGGATTTCCAATAAGAGTTTGATAAGGCGGTGATTGTGACCCCTTTAGAAGAAGAGGCATGGATAAACTGGTTGTTCCCTATATAAATGCCTGCGTGTGAGGCACCTTTTTTAACTGTAGAAAAGAAAACGAGATCGCCTTTTTTCAGGTTGGCCTTAGAAACGGACTTTCCGGTTTTATACATTTGGGCAGCAGTGCGGGGCAATGTTTTCCCGGTTGCTTGTTTATACGTGAATCCTATAAATCCTGAACAGTCGAAGCCTTTAGGCGTTGTTCCACCATATCTGTATTTCGTGCCGATGTATTTTTTTCCTTCATGTATAACCTTGTCCTGTGCAGTTAATTTGGAAGATGCTAGAGCCTGTGCCGGCTCAATTATAGTTGTAAGGGCCAAAACCATAGACAAAGATACTAGGAACGAAACAATCACTTTTTTCATAATAGCCTCCGCGTTTTGAAGTAGTAGGATCTTTGGATAGAATGAATATAGCAAAAAATACCTATTTTTACAGTTGCAGGGTGATTACATTTTATTACATTATCATTACAAAACACGACGTATATCATGGTATTTTCCTTTTTTTACTTATCGGACAGCGGGATAAAGGGCTTTTATGGCGTTCTCAACAAAGGGAATGAGGGGGTTTTGATAATAAAAGCCCAGTAAAATGTTAATAGTTTGCAAGGTGGAATTGCCCTGTTTGAGCTAACGGAGGCGGCGGATTTGCAAAATATGAAAAAAAATCTCACTTATTTACGAAAGTAACCGATATGTTACATAGAAAAGAATATTTATAAAGTTAGGTGAGTTTCATGGATAAGACATCGTTCATAGGCATAATCTTGGGAATTGTCGCAGTCGGCGTGGGGGTTGTACTGAAAGGGGTAAGCT
>CAKQBC010000186.1 GCA_934215995.1 uncultured Bacillus sp.
GAGGACTCTTCAAACCGGTAATATTTGATGCCGGTCTCCTTGGCGATTTCCATCGACCTCTCAATCGAATAGAAGTTGACCATCATGAAGAATGTATTCGCAAAGTCCCTGGCTGTTTCACTTTCATAGCTGATTTTATTCTTCGCCAGGAATCCATGCAGATTCATTGCACCCAGGCCGACACTTCTCATTAGCTTATTGCCTCTTTGGACAGCCGGGGCATTTTTGATATTTGTCTTTTCAGAAACGGTCGTCAATGCATCAATCCCCAATTTGACCGTCTCCTTGATGCTTTTGTTTTCCATGACATTCACGATATTCAATGATGCGAGGTTACAGGAAATATCAAGGCCAATATGGTCTTTCTCCCCATAATCCGTGTACTCTGAAACAATAGATGCCTGGAGGATCTCAGAGCAGAGATTGCTGAATTTCACTTCCGAAATATGATTATTGGCATGTACTTTGTTGACGTTATCCTTAAACATGATATACGGATACCCTGACTCAAAACGCAGGGCAGCTATTTTTTCGAGCAGCCTGCGCGGATTGATCTTTTCTTTCCGGACGTTCGGGTTATCCGCCAGTTCATCATACATCTCCGACATATTCATCTCATCCAGGTATTCCCCATATTCCTTGTAGACCGAATAAGGGTAGAAAAGGTATGCGTCTTTATCCTCCCGAGCCAATTCGATGAACTTGTCCGGTATGACCACACCGATTGACAATGTTTTGACACGTACGTCTTCATCCGCCGAAATTTTCTTTGTCTCCAGGAAATCATCGATATCCTTATGGAATATATTCAGATAGGCAGCACCTGAACCCGGGCGTTGTCCCATTTGGTCGGCATAGCGGAAAGAGTGGTCAAGAAGCTTCATTACCCCCACGACGCCCTTTGTCACATTGGCGATGTTTTTGATTGATTCGCCTTTCGCACGGATTTTTGAAAGATTGATTGCAACTCCCCCGCCCACTTTGGATAATTGCATGGCAATGTTTTCACCCATCGCAATGTCATTGAGAGAATCGTTCATTTCAAACAGGAAACAGCTGACCAGCTCGCCCCGCCTTTTTCTTCCTGCATTCAGGAACGTCGGTGTTGCCGGCTGGAATTCCTGGTTGATCAGCATGGAAACAAGTTTCTTCGCCTTTTCGAAATCCCCGTCGGCTAAATACAGGGCGACAATCGCAACGCGGTCTTCATATCTTTCAAGGATCTTCTCCTTGTCATCCGTCTTAAGGGCATAATCATTGTAGAACTTGAAAGCCGACATATAAGATGGGAAGCGGAATTTTTTCCGGTAGGCGATATCAAAGATTTCTTTGATTTGGGCGAATGTATAGGTCTCCAAAAATTCCTTCTCGTAATAATCATTTTCTATCAAGTAATCGATTTTTTCTTTCAGGTCATGAAAGAAGACCGTATGCTGATTTATGTAATCCACGAAGTAGCTATGCGCAGCTTCCCTGTCCTTATCGAATTGGAAAGCCCCTTCTTTTTTGATCATGATTTCATTATTTAACTTCAGCCATTTGGGAATCCGCTCTTTCATAAAGTGTTGCAACCTCCTCTTTAAAAAACTCTGTATCCTTTTTGGTGCCGCCCAACTCGAACTTCAATAAAAGCGGCACACAGTATTCTTCGGAAATGCGTTCGCCGGCTTTGCCGAAATTGCTGCCCCACACTTTGTTCCCGCTTGCTGCGACGCCCCGGATGTATGCAGCGTTCGACATAAGAAACTCCGAAACACTAACAGGCACTTCCCCGAAACCAATGGTATATGTGACCAGGACATATGGTTCTTCAACAAGCAGTCCTTTTGAGATTCTCACCCTTCGCATGTTCAGGTTCCGGGTGAATCTCTCCACATTCCCGGTGAGGCTATCATAAACGACCAGCATCCAATAACCTCCTTTAACACATATCATGTACATTGCTTATTACGGCTTTGACGAATTAGCTTTGTTATTTTATTTCAGTGTTGATTGAATAATAGAAGCGAAAGACGGGCGACTCCTGCGGGACAGGCGGGCCCCAAAGGCGCTTGCACCGGGGAGGCTTACCGCCCGGGTGCGGAAAGCGTCCCGTCTCTGTAGCGAAATCAACTATATCTTTTAACAGAGCTAAATAAAAAACAACTTCACCTAGGAAGTTGTTAATGGACAATGAATATGGCCGTACCACAAAACAGCCATACTTCCGCTTGTCATTAACTCCTATCCTCGTAGGCAATTGACGGTCAAATAGGCAGGTCTCCTGGCTTATGCTCAACGCTTTTCAAGCCTTCCCATTCCTTTCGTGAGAAACAGTGGCATGTTTTGAAAAGCTCACAAATACAGTTGCGGGACAGCGCCGGAATTTAACCGGACTTCCCTTTTAAGCAGATGAATCACACGGATCATCCGCACCTATATGTCGAATATTGAAATTGTTTACTGCTTAACCATATCAAAATATAGTAGTGTTTTCAAATAAGTGAGCCTACTTTTCACTATATATTGATATTGACATTCTAATAAGTATATGTCTGCAATCAATTTCTGTCGATCCGCGGGAGCTGACTAATGGCACATCCATTAAACAGAGAGGATTTTTCAAACTCTATCCTCTTAAAATGAAGTGGCCCATGTTTCAATAATAAATCATTCCGCCTCAGCTTCCCTGATTGCCGGAAGCTTTGCGCAGGAAACTATTACAATCTATTACATAATTATGTAGCCTTCGATTTCTTCATTGAGCACCATCTCCATTCCCAACAGAGTCTTATTGGAAAAGTCTTCGGATTCAGTCCCCACATACCCCGAATTTTTCAATTCAAACAAAACGTTTCCATTCAGAATGATCTTATCAGGATACTTTCCTTTTTCGATAAATATATTATATACATCTCTCTTCAACTTCTTATACATCCTAACCAGTGAACCTCCTGCAAGAAAGAAGGAGATTCGGATACAATCAGTATGAAAAACCTTCTTCATCATTAATCATCAATAAATATAACACACCCATAAACCTGCGAATCAATGCAAATCCGAAACTGTACTCTTTCGTACGATAATCCTTCACATTCTTCACAAAAAAAATCAGAGGCGGCCTCCCAAAATCATCAGCTCTATACAGAAAGACTGCAGCCGGCGAAACAGCTGCAGTCTTTCTGTTAACTGAACGTATACTCTTTTCCTTTTTCCACAAATACGGCTTCTCCGTATTTCGCTTTCTCGTCTTCACTGACATCGTCCTGGTAGTGCATGAAATAAAGTTTTCCTTCTTCCAGAACATCCCCATAGTAGTCGACCACGTCATCAATAAACGAGTGAACCGGCATCCTGATAAAGGACACATCATGGAAAAGCGCTTCCGTATCCTTATCAATTTTTTCTTTCAGCCCGGATTTTTCATGCTGGGCAATATCACTGGAAAACAGGATATTTTTATTCGATGGCGAAGTGATTTTCAGCCCCATCGACTTCATCCCGTTCAAGTGGAGATTATCAGTCTTGATCAGTTCAATTTCATAGTCACCGATTAGGAATCGATTCTCATAGCCGCACTCCACTGTATGGACAATGAAATAGTCATCGATCGTCAATCCATTATTGAACAGTCCCTTCCCGACCACTTCTTCAAATTCGCGCCTCATTTCCCCCCTGATCCATAAATTCGGTTTATGCTTGTAAAGTGCATGGCATTTTTGGGCATATTCCTCAAGTCCACCGACATGATCACTATGAAGATGCGTAATGATGATATCGGTTATATCCGTTTCCTGGTGTCCCGCTTCCTTGAGGCTGTATCTAAGAGTAGTGCCTGCATCAATCAGAAGCGTCCTCTCTCCCATGAAAACGAGGTAATTGTTATGGTAATATTTCGTGAATGCCCCGCCGACACCCAATGGTTTTATTTTCATTTAGAATCATTCTCCTTCTTAAGAGATGTATGTACCTTTCTCATTATATACGCAAAAAGGGCAAGCAATCCATATCGCATTGCTTGCCCTCCTCTGTTTTATAAGTCTTTCCTTACGAAACCCCTGACTGTTTCAGACTTAATGATATGTATGCCTTCATGTACAGAAATGCCGTCATCGCTATCAATGAAGTCATCCATCTCTTTCTCGGTATCAAACCATTTATATGCCGGAATCCCGGCTTTCTCATATGTCAATAAATAGCTGTTCATTCTCAAAAGGAATCCCTCCATACAATCGATTACTACTATTATATTATATTAAAATAATTTATACCATTCATATTACATCGATTGTATCGAAAATTCACGCGAATGAAAAAAGGCTCAGGAAAACAATTTCTTTTCGGAATCCGTTAGCCCGTTCACCAAAATAAGCTCACTCTGGATCAGTTCTTTTGCTTTATTAAGCATTTTCTTTTCACTTGAATTCAAGGGCTTTTCATCATTGATCCGAACAAGGTCACGGACGACCTCCACCCTGTCCCGAATCATCCCTGATTTTATTTTTTCCGCATTGATCTTCAATCGTTCTTTGCAAGAAAGCGAGTCATCCGTTTCCCCATTTTTAAAAACTGTGACCAATTGGTGAAAACCTTCCTGATCCATAACCGGCCTTAATCCCAATTTGTCTTCATTTCCGACCGGAACCATAACCTGAAGATTATTTATCGATAATTTCAAAATATAGTATTGCTTCGTAACACCCTGTATTTCCCGATCTTCTATAGCTTCAACAACACCTGCACCATGCATTGGATACACAATCCTGTCCCCGATTTGGAACAAAGCTACACCCCCTAGTTATTGTACATACTCCATTATACCATAAATAAATTTATTATAAAAATTTCAATTCTATCAAATATGAATATATGTGTCAATGTTATTTTTCACAAACTTTACCTTAATACATTTTCCCTGCGTTAGCCGGCCGCAAACATACTGCATATGGCGTTTTCCTTGTTCAATGATTAAAACGGCCTGAACATGGGAAAAGGAATTTAACTTTGCTGATGAAAGGTTTGTGTATTATATGAAAAAACTTCTCTCCTTTATAAAGGAACTATCCCAAAAAATGAAAGATGACAGGGCTACAGGTTTGGCTGCCGAACAATCCTATTACTATATGCTCGCCATGTTCCCAGCCATGATCCTGCTGTTCTCCATCATTCCCTATCTCTCACTTTCGCCTGAGGAAGTAATCAGCACGCTGAATGACTTCATGCCTGCTGAAATTGTCTCCCTGCTCGAAGATACAGTCA
>CAKQBC010000187.1 GCA_934215995.1 uncultured Bacillus sp.
TATGGAAATAGCTGATAAAACAGCTGAAGACGGATCGGGGGAAAATAGAGGTTCTGAAGGGGCAGAAGATAGTGATTCCAGTCCTGCGACGGCTGATGCCACCAGCAATCGGATGGTAGTCTATACAGCTGACCTTTATCTTACCGTCAAAAATGCTGCTAGCTTCGAGAACCAGCTGGAGCAGCAGGTCCTTAAAGAAAAAGGGTACATTGTTTCAAAGAACAGCTATGAAATGGAAGAGGAAAATCTGTTGGAAGGGACAATCGTCTTTCGGATTCCCCAAGCGTCGTTCCGCCCTTTTCTTGAATTTCTCGGAGACACCAAGAATATTAAGATCGAAAGGCAGGATATTGCCGGTACGGATGTAACAGAAGAGTACGTCGATCTTTCGTCGAGGCTGAAAGCGAAGGAAGCTGTTGAAAAAAGGCTCTATGATTTTATGGAGAAAGCCCAAAAGACGGAGGATCTCTTGAAAATCTCAACCGATCTGGGGAATGTCCAATCAGAAATTGAACAGATCAAAGGCCGGATGAATTATCTTGAGAACCAAAGCAGCCTATCTACTGTCACATTGAATTATACAGAAAAAAATTATGGCTCGGCTGGTGTTAAAACAGAGGATTTGGAGACGTGGGGGAAAATAAAAGAAGCCTTTGCTGATTCCTTGAACGGACTTGTCTCGGTTGGTTCCTCACTATTGGTATTCTTCGTCGGCTATCTGCCGGTTTGGCTTGTCTTTTTTGCGATTGCCGGAATTGTCTGGGGAGGAATAAAGATATACCGAGGCAGGAGGAATAATAAAAAAGAGTAGTTTAGTGAGACACATGCTTAGATTCTCATTTAGGCTTCCGTATTATCCCGTATATGGCCAGATGCCAAATTGGGATAGACGGAAGTTTTTTTGTTTTTAGGCTTATTGATAGTGATGTTTTACGCTGGGAAAGTCTGGGTATCAAGACTTGCATGGTTCCTGTTTGGTTATTACGGTTCGATACATAAGGCCCGGATGAACATAGTCTGTTGTCATTCATGCTGAAAATGTAATAAACATACATTATTAAAATATGATTAAAGCAGGAACCAAAACACAATTTCATATGTCGAAAGGGGAATTTTTTTATGGAACCAGCGGGATTAGGGATCAGAATTGCAGCGAATATTATTGATTGGCTCCTGGTCGGCATACCGCTTGCTGTCATCTCGCTTCTGTTCGGGTTGGCGGATGATAATCCGGCCATCAACGGTATTTCGGCTGTCTATGCGCTTCTCCTTCCTGTAGTGTGGTCGGGGTATACTGTCGGCAAGAAAATTGTCGGCATAAAAATCAAAAAAGTCGACGGCAGTGACCTTGGAATCTGGGCCATGTTTATGCGCGTAGTTGTAGCCGGCATCGTGTTCGGTTTGACATTGGGCATTGCCTTGATTGTAAGTGCGTTCATGATCGGGCATCGACAAGATAAACGGGGGCTGCATGATTTTATGGCAGGTACTCAGGTAGTCTATGATTCTAAATAGGAAACAGGTTAAGGACCGATTCCCTGACGAAGGGACCGGTTCTTGTTTCTGTGTTTTCCTAAGCTGATAACGCATTGTTTTCTGAATATTTTGCCCTTTGACCTTGCCTGAATTGTTGTTCCAATATAACATACTTGTAAAAGATAAATTCATAGGGGGCAACCAATGGGTGAACAAACAAAAGCAATAAAATATCAAAGTGAATGGTCCTCCTTTTATCAGGGGATTAAAGATTGTATCCCTACACTGATCGGTTATATAAGCATCGGTGTAGCTGCAGGTGTTGTTGGCTCCGCTTCCGGCCTGAGCGTTCTGGAAGTGGGCTTGCTGTCGGTTTTGGTTTATGCAGGTGCCGCCCAGTTCATTTTCTGTGCGCTGATTGCATCAGGGAGCCCGTATTCAGCCATCGTCATAACGGTCTTTATCGTTAATTTCCGCCATTTCCTATTGAGCATGGCCCTTGCTCCGCAATTCACTGCATATTCTTTGTGGAAAAATATAGGAATCGGTAGCCTTCTTACAGATGAATCGTTTGGTGTGGCAATCACGAAAGTCGTCAAAAAAGAAAGCATTGATGCCAAATGGATGTACGGTTTGAACATAACGGCATACGCGAGCTGGATTTTATCTTGCACAGCAGGGGCTTTGTTCGGAAAATGGATATCCGACCCGGCTGTTTTCGGATTGGACTTCGCCCTGACGGCTATGTTTGTGGCTCTTCTTGTGCTGCAGCTCACTAATACGGTAAGGGGAAAATTGAAATTGTATTTGTCCCTGATTATGTACGTGGCGATCTCAATGACCGTGTTTTGCATGTTTATGCCTTCACATATAGCGATCATCCTATCAACGGTCATCGTTGCGGCCATCGGGGTGGTGATGGATAGATGAGCATCGATTTCCCTGTGCTTCTGCTTATCATAGCCTGTGCCGCTGTAACCTTTATCCCGAGGGTCATTCCTTTTATGGTCGTCAGGAATATCCAGCTTCCTGTTCTTGTTGGCAAATGGCTTTCCTTTATTCCGGTTTGCATTTTCACCGCTTTAATCATTGATAGTTTTCTGCTGGAGGGTGAAGGTGCGGTTGCTGTTGACTGGGCTGTGCTGTGCGCGATGGTTCCGACTGTTCTTATAGCCGTTTGGACGAAAGATTTATCGCTCACTGTTTTAACGGGTATCGTGTCAATGGGGCTTATTCGTTATCTGTTATAGTTTTTCCACGCCAAAGCTTACCAGAACAGTTAGACTATGACCGATTTGAGAAAATAATTGTTCAGATGGTAAAATGGAAGAAGAGAAACTAACAGGGAGGCGATTCTGATGAAAGCTGTCATATTCGATATAGACGGTACGATTATGGATACGGGAAAAATCGTGATGGACGCTCTGCTTGATACGCTTCGCGAAGAAGGGTACAGCCATACATTGGCTGATGTACAATCTGTTTTTGGGATTCCCGGAAAAGAAGCGGTCAAGAAATTGGGTGTCGATAATCCGGATGAAATATACCAAAAATGGTATGAAGCAGAGTTTGAAGCGATGAAAAAAGCAAAGCCTTTCGCAGGGATTGAAGAAGTGATCCGGGAGCTTTCAAAAAAGGATACTAAATTAGGGATCGTCACTTCCAAGACAAAAGAGCAATACAAAGCCCATTTTGACTATTTGCCGATCAGCTCGCTATTTGAAGAAGTGGTTGCTGCGGAGCATACAGAACGGCATAAACCGCACGGCGAACCTTTGCAATATTGCCTGGGAAAACTAGGGGTTGAACCGAAGGATGCCATATACATAGGTGATACAAAGCATGATTATGCCTGCGCCAGGGAAGCGGGCGCTAAGTTCGGCCTTGCTTTATGGGGTGCCGCCGACCGGGAAGGAATTGAAGCCGATTATTTATTCAGTTCGCCGGATGATATCGTACGTTTGCTGAAATGATGGGGAGCTGCCTTTTTTAAGGCGGCTTTTTTGATTCAAAGTACCCAGCCGGTTTTCTTTCGGAAAACCATCTTGTTCATACAGAAGCATGATTTTTAATAAAAATTGGAAAAGTTATTGAAATTATCTGAAATCATGGTACGATAAAAATACAAAAAAAAGAAACACTGTTTGTTATTGAGAAACAATTAAATCTATTTCACAGAGCATAGTACGGACAAGGGAGGAACTTTTTAATGGGTAATTACGTCAAGGAAGGCAATCTGCAAGTAGCTCAGGAGCTATATGATTTCGTAAATAATGAAGCATTGCCGGGTACCTGGGTGGATAAGGAATCTTTCTGGGAAGGGTTCGGCCAGCTTGTAGCTGATCTGACTCCTAAAAATAAGGAGCTTTTGGCGCGAAGGGATGAAATTCAGGTAAAGCTTAACGAGTGGTACAAAGAAAAGGGAAGCGACTATGACTTTGATGAGTATAAGTCATTCCTGAAGGAAATCGGCTACATCGAAGAAGACGTATCGGACTATAAGGTTAGCACAGAAAATGTTGATGATGAAATCAGATATCAGGCCGGCCCTCAGCTGGTTGTTCCGGTCAATAATGCCCGTTACGCGATCAACGCCGCAAATGCGCGCTGGGGAAGCCTATATGACGCCTTATATGGAACAGATGCAATCAGCGAGGATGGCGGAGCAGATAAACAAGGGTCATATAATCCTGTCAGAGGGCAGAAAGTAATCGATTTCGGCCGTGAATTCCTGGATGAGGCTGTTCCGCTTGCCGGAAGCTCACATAAAGACGCAGCAGGTTATGCGGTTAAAGAAGGCAAACTGCAGGTAACATTGAAAAACGGGGAAACGGCTGTCCTTGAGGAAGAGGATAAATTCATCGGCTATACAGGGGATGCTGCACAACCGACTGCTGTCCTTTTGAAAAATAATGGACTCCATTTTGAAATTCAAGTGGACCGGGATCACCCGATCGGCAAAACAGATGCTGCCGGAGTGAAGGACATCCTTCTTGAGTCTGCTGTTACGACCATCATGGACTGTGAAGATTCGGTGACGGCCGTAGATGCTGAGGACAAGGTCCTTGTTTACCGGAACTGGCTTGGCTTGATGAGGGGAGACCTTAAAGCCACCTTCAAAAAAGGAAACAAAGAAATGACAAGGGAGATGAATCCCGACAGAATATACACATCACCTTCAGGAGAGGAAATCAGCCTTTCGGGCAGGTCTTTATTATTCATCCGCAACGTCGGGCATCTAATGTCCATCAACGCTATCCTGGACAGTGAAGGAAACGAGATTCAGGAGGGAATCCTTGACGGCGTGATCACAAGCTTGATCGGAAAGCATACCCTACTGAAAACCGGGAAGTACTCAAACTCTGAAAAAGGGTCAATCTATATCGTTAAACCGAAAATGCATGGTTCAGAAGAGGTTGCATTCGCCAATGAGCTATTCAATAGAATAGAAGACTTGCTGGGGCTGGAACGCCATACAATCAAAATCGGCGTCATGGATGAGGAAAGAAGGACATCCATCAACCTTAAAGCCTGCATCGATAAAGTGAAGGAACGTATTGTATTCATCAATACCGGCTTCCTTGACAGGACAGGGGACGAAATCCATACATCGATGGAAGCCGGACCGGTTATCCGCAAAAACGATATTAAATCGTCTGTCTGGCTGCAGGCTTATGAAAAATCAAATGTCAACACGGGTCTGAGC
>CAKQBC010000188.1 GCA_934215995.1 uncultured Bacillus sp.
ACTCAAGCCAGGCGGCCAAGTCGTTATGGTAATCTTCATCGGAACCGCAGACCACATAATGCTGGAAGTGCGTTTCCTTCATGAACTGTCCGGCTTCCGCCTGTGTTGCGCAAGGACGTTCAATTCCTTCAATTCCTCCGGCTGCGAGGAATCCCTTTATAAAATCAGCCTTCGGTTTATATGTCTTCAGGTTGCCGAGGCAGATCAGCCCTACACGCGGCAGCTCCCCTTGCTTCTCCTTATACCTAAGGGAGGCCATCCTCAATTTTTCGAAATCCTCTGCCAGCCTCCACTTCTCCAGCGGGGCGATTTCCTCCGTTTCAAACGGCAATGCTATATCAACTTCATCTGATGGATGAACGGCAATCTCGTCCTCAAGGTTTGCATAGACGTTCGTGCCGATCAATCTGATTGCACCATGCTGGGACAGGTTCCTTTTCTTGCTGCATGTTTCTTGCACCTTCGCCTGCAGCCAGCCTGCCTGCAATGCCTCGAGTATGCCTCCCTGTTCCTCGATCTCAAGGAAGAAGCTCCATGCTTTTTCCGCCAATTCATCTGTAAGCGCTTCTATGTAATAGGATCCTCCTGCAGGGTCAACGACCTTATCCAGCAATGTTTCTTCCTTAAGGATCAACTGTATATTCCGGGCAATCCTTTCGGAGAATGCAGACGGTTTGTTTGCGGCACAATCGAAAGGAAGCACAGTGATGCTCTGTGAACCTCCAGCTACCGCAGCAAACGCCTGGTTGCCCGCCCTGAGCAGGTTCACGTAGGGATCGAATAACGTAGCCGTAAAAGCTGAAGTCTCTGAATGGATGTACATCTTAAAGCTTTCTTCACTGCCGCCATATTCTTTTCCCATCAAGGACCATAGCCTGCGGGCCGCTCTTAGCTTGGCTATGTTCATGAAGAATCCGGAATCGATTCCAAATGAGAAAACCATCTTATCCGCAATCACCTCTGCGTTATATCCGGCCTCGCTTGCCTGATGTAAATATTCTGCACCAAGGGCTAAAGCGATTCCAAGCTCTTCAGCCGCGTTTGCGCCTGCATTATGGTACGCATGTGATTTGACGAGGACCGTCCTTAATCCGGGAGCTGCACCATGGGCTGACATCACTGCGCCCGCCCAGGCTTCGAAAAACCCGTTTTTATCTTTGATTCCTTTTCCTCGCATAACCCCTTCTGTAATCGGGTCCTCTGCCAATACACCTTCAAGCGGCCCATCAACGGCCATTTTCTTCAATTGGCATGCCAATGCCTTCTGACCGCCTTTGGCATCGATGAACAAAGGGATGCCTTTACTGGCCGAATACTGAAAGATCGCCTGCACATCCTTAGGCTCCAAAGATGCCAAAACAGAGCTTGAGACCGATAATGTGTTTTGTCCCCTACCAGCTGCCAGCTCAAAATTCCTAAGCAGCTCTTCAGCTGTATTCCCTTCGATTTGCTGTGAAATCTGCCATGGCATCCCATTATAACCGTCTTTATGGATTCCTCTTGTATATGGCGCCTCTCCGGAATATTCCTGAATGGCTTCCCGGTTCTCCCCGCTATAGACCGGTTGAAGGGTAATCCCTTCCATTGTGACGGTCTTTAATTTTTCGACCGGTTTGCCCTTTAAACTATCGCTTGCCTTGCGTTCCCATTCTTCTTTTTCAGCTTTCGGAAAGCTGCTCGTTTTGGATTCCAATAAGTTCATAGTTTCCTCGCCACTTACAGGCAGGCTTCAGGCATATCTGAAGCAAGCGCTTTAAAATGGCTTCCTCCCTCCCCGGAATAACGGAATTGTCTTTCTTATTCTGAAACTTATCATTTTTCTAACTATTATTTACATTCTAGTACAGCCAAGTCAAATCTTCAATTCCTTTCCAATAAAGGTTTGCCCGCATGCCTTTATTTCTGTTCTTTGGAAGCAGATAAACGACAAATAAGCTTTTTCTGTTACCTGCTGCCACTTTAAACTACAGGCCATTGCCCTGTTCCTCAAGACATGAAAAAACACCCCTGCGCCGTGCGGCGAAAAGGTGCCTATTCATATTGCCTAATAAATGGAGGTTGTATCCTTGGACATCGCTTCAATGATTTCTTTGACGCGAGCCAGGAATTTCCCGCAAATGAGTCCATCGAGAATACGGTGGTCGAGCGATAAACAAAGGTTCACCATATCCCTGACCGCAATCATGCCATCAATAATGACAGGGCGTTTCACGATCGATTCGATCTGCAGGATTGCAGCCTGCGGGTGATTGATGATCCCCATCGACTGGACCGAGCCGAAAGATCCCGTATTATTTACCGTAAATGTCCCGCCCTGCATGTCCTCTTGCTTCAGTTTGCCTGAGCGGGCTTTCCCGGCCAGCTCAGCGATTTCCCTCGCTATGCCCTTGATCGTCTTCTCATCGGCATGCTTAATGACAGGGACAAACAGGGAATCATCTTTGGCGACCGCGATGCTCAGATTAATATCACGCTTCTGGATGATCTTGTCGCCGGCCCACGTTGAATTAAGCTGCGGATATTCCTTCAATGCCTGGGCAACTGCCTTCATAAAGAAGGCGAAGTACGTAAGATTGTACCCTTCTTTTTGCTTGAATGCCGCTTTCTCTGCATCCCGTAATGCCACAAGACTTGTTGCATCAACCTCAACCATCATCCAGGCATGCGGAATATCATGCTTGGACCTCTGCATATTGGAAGCAATCGCTTTACGGACACCGCTGACCGGAATTTCAATATCCCCGTTTGAAGCGGAAGGCCTCGGCTGGCCAGGCGCTTCCTGCCGTTTTTCGATTGATTGGGGTTTTATTTCCTGCTGGCGCACTGCATCACTATTGCCCGTATGTGCAGTCACCGGTTTTGTTTCGGCCTTCTGGCCTGACTCTGCAAGCTTCAATATATCTTTACGCGTGATTCTGCCGCCTGCCCCGCTTCCTTTGACTGTCGCCAGGTCAATGCCATGCTCCTGGGAAAGCTTCAGGACGGCAGGGGAATAGCGTCCTGCATTTGTTTGGACAGGCTGCTGCGCCGGGGCTTCCTCTGCCGTTTCCACTGCAGCTGCCGCTGCGGCTTCTGCTTCTGTGCCATCTTCCACTTCAACAGCACAAATATCAGCGCCGATCTCCAGTGTCTGGTCTTCCTCCGCATATAATTCTTTAATTATGCCTGTAAAAGAAGAAGGAATTTCCGCATTGACCTTATCTGTCATCACTTCTGCAATCGGTTCATACTTTTCGACCCGATCGCCCGGGGCCACAAGCCACTTACTGATTGTCCCCTCCGTGACACTCTCCCCTAACTGGGGCATCGTCATTTTTTTCACTGCCATTTCCATACCCTCCCCTGCATTTAAAATTCAGCCAGTTCTTTCATGGCTTTCTCGATTTTATCGCTGTTCACCATAAAGTATTTTTCCATCGTCGGCGCATATGGCATTGCCGGCACATCAGGGCCGGCAAGCCTCCTGATCGGCGCATCCAGGTCGAACAGGCAATTTTCCGAAATAATCGCCGCCACTTCCCCAAGTATGCTGCCTTCTTTATTATCTTCTGTGATCAGAAGGACTTTGCCGGTTTTTCTTGCTGCTTCAATGATCGCTTCCTGATCCAGCGGGTACACCGTCCTCAGATCTAGGATGTGGACCGATATGCCGTCATTGGCTAGTTTTTCTGCAGCCTGAAGAGCGAAATGTACGCACAGCCCGTATGTGATGACCGTTATATCATCGCCTTGGCGCTTCACATCCGCTTTGCCGATCGGCAACACATAGTCATCCGTTGGGACTTCGCCCTTTATTAATCGATACGCTCTTTTATGCTCCAGGAAAAGGACCGGATCCTCGTCGCGGATCGCTGCTTTCAGAAGCCCCTTCACATCATAGGGGGTTGAAGGCATGACGACTTTCAGGCCGGGCTGGTTCGAAAAAATCGCCTCGACCGATTGTGAGTGGTAAAGGGCGCCGTGCACTCCTCCCCCGTATGGGGCGCGAATGACGATCGGACAATTCCAGTCATTATTGGAACGGTAACGGATCCTTGCCGCTTCGGAAATGATCTGGTTGACCGCAGGCATGATGAAATCAGCGAATTGCATTTCCGCAATCGGCCTCATCCCATACATTGCGGCCCCGATCCCCACACCGGCAATTGCCGATTCGGCCAGCGGCGTATCGAGGACACGCGCTTCACCGAACTGATCATACAAGCCTTGCGTCGCCTTAAAGACACCGCCCTTTCGTCCGACATCCTCACCGAGGACAAACACTTTTTCATCTCTTTCCATTTCCTCGCGAATTGCCATTGTTACTGCATCTATATACGTGATTACAGGCATCGTATCCCCCCTTATCGATCTCCATATACATATTTCAAAGCTTCTTCAGGCGCAGCATACGGGGCGCTCTCGGCATAATCGGTCGCCTCGTTTACGACAGCCATGATTTCCTTTTGGATGTCCTGTTCCATTTGATCTGTTAAAATATCAAACTGTTTCAGGTAGCCGGCAAAGGTCAGGATCGGGTCCTTTGCCTTCGCTTCGGTCACTTCATCCTGTTCCCGGTAAGCACGGTCATCATCGTCGCTCGAGTGGGGGGTCAAGCGGTAGGAAACCGTCTCGATCAGGCTTGGCCCTTCCCCTTTTCTTGCGCGTTCGACAGCTTCCTTTACTGCCTTGTATACTTCCAAAGGATTATTGCCATCTACTGTCACCCCCGGCATTCCATAACCGATTGCCCGGTCCGATACCTTTTCGCACGCCAATTGTTTTTCGATCGGCACCGAAATGGCGTATTTGTTGTTTTCGCACATGAAAATGACAGGAAGCTTATGCACGCCTGCAAAGTTGGCTCCTTCATGGAAATCTCCCTGGTTGCTGGAGCCTTCCCCAAATGTCACAAATGAAACCAGGTCCTTGTTCTGCATTTTCCCGGCCAAAGCGATTCCGACGGCATGTGGAACTTGGGTAGTTACTGGCGAGGAACCTGTAACGATATTGTTTTTCTTTTGCCCGAAATGGCCCGGCATTTGCCTGCCGCCCGAATTCGGGTCCTCCGCTTTTGCGAACCCCGACAGCATCAGTTCTTTCGCAGTCATCCCGAATGTAAGCACAACACCGACATCCCGGTAATAAGGAAGCACATAATCCTTCTTTGTATCCAGG
>CAKQBC010000189.1 GCA_934215995.1 uncultured Bacillus sp.
CATAATGTCCGACAACAAAGACTTCATCCGCCTGCAATTCATAAATCGCCACAATGATGCTTCTCATGACACTTCCGAAAGGATGGGAAACTACCGCTCCGGCTGTCTTGACGATTTTCACATCCCCATTGCGGATATTCATGGCTTTCGGCAATAACTCTACAAGCCTTGTATCCATACAGCTGACGACAACAATCCGCTTATCAGGAAATTTATCCGTCTGGAAACTTTCATACTGCCTGTTATTCACAAAATCCTGATTGTGGTCCAGAATCTCTTGTAAGACTCCCATTCCCTTCACCTCGCTATTTTTTTACAAAAACAGTATATCAAAAATCGCCTGAACAGGTCTTGAAATGGGACTCGGGTTAAGTGGATTTATATGTGAAGAGCCTTGTGCAAAGGCCGTATGCATAAAGCTGCTGTGCGTGGCTGGCTGTTTCAGAGAAAGAAAGGACAGGCGTATTCAGCTTGAATTTCGTGCCCCACTCCAGCGGCAGATAGCCCTTTTGAAAGCTGACAATCGGAAAACCTTCATCAGTGGACAAAGAGAATGCATTCAAAAAACCGCTTATGTTGACTCCCGCAGCGGCCGACCCGTCCCTTTTGAGAAAGAGCCCTTTGTAGCGGACAATCGATTCGCGGCTGTTCTCCTTGTATTCACCAATGAACTCGCCGTCATGGCCAAATAGCTTTACATTATTCTGTAAAAGGCCGCCCGTTTTGAAGGTTGCCAGCAATTCACCGTGCTGGTTTTCCAATAAATATGTACGCGGCAAAAGCTGCGTCGCAAAATTAGGAAGGGCCCATATGTACCATGGTTTGGCCCGGTCTTTAATTTCGCCGAGCAGCCGGCCGTTCGGATGGAACAGAAGCATATGAAGCGTAGCGGAAGGCAAAAATGCGATCAGGACATTTTTCTCCTCGAGGAGCACGCCTTCGTGAAGATCGACCCTTACAGGGACAGAAGCCGCCCTCTTCCGGTACGTAATATGTTTGAGGAAATAAAGAATGCTGAGAAACATGAATACAGGAGTGCCGGCCCATACATATGGCGGCATGGAAAGGCAAACGGCAAAAGCAAAGAATCCGGCTGCAAATAGTACTGTCAGTAAACTCGAATGTAAATAAATTTCTGAAAATTTATAATAATATTGCCTGATGTCCACTGCATCACTCCTCTAGCAGGCTTGCATGACTGAATAATTCCAATGCACTTCTCCCGGCGCTCCACGCATACCACAATAGATAATGTGAGAACCAGCAGCAAGGCAAACATCTGATCCGGCCAGCCCCGACAATCAGCGGGGATTGAGGCCCGCCGATTGTTCCAGCCTAAAAGGCTTTATTTAAGGAGACTGAAGATAAATGGAATCCTGTATTCTTCGCCCTGATATGCTTTCACTGCTGCTATGATGGTAAAAATGAACATCGACAGGCCGACTAGCGGAAGCAGCACGAATCCGATGAAAATGAACATCGTAAGGCTTGCTACAGCTGAATATACAGCATAGGAAATGAAGAAGTTAATATACTGTTTTCCATGAAAATCTATAAAGCCGGATTGGTTCTTTTGAAGAAGCCAAATGATCAGAGGTCCAAGAATCGCCGAAAAAAAGCTAATGACATAAATAAGGGCAGCTAGGCCTCTTTCAGTAGTTGTTGGCATACAATCACTCCTTTCGTATATGTTTATTATACGAAAATAATGAAAGTAATCCACAATTTATTATTTATTTACTGCGGAAAAATAAAGTTTCCTGACCACATACGTTTTATACAGTTCAAGCTTCCTGAGATCGACCGGATGCTTTGTAATGCCCATCGCCTTCAATTGGGAGATATACCAGCCTTTTGAATGAATATATGCCATATATTTTGCCACCTCTTTCATTATTTCTATCAATATATGAAAATCGGCGAAAAAGTATGACTCACAATAATAGATACACAAACTCATTTTGCAAGAAAGAAGGGCCCTTATCACCCCTTGATTGAAGCGCCATATTACATGATTGCCGTTTTGCTCTATCTGAATATATGGTATAATTTTTTGAAATAATTTTTAGTACATATAGAAATCGAGGGAATCCGAATTGAAAATGACGAAAACAAAAAAAGAGAAACTGGTCCTTTTCCTGCAGATCATGCTGCCGATTCTAATCACGCAAATCGGCATGTTTTCCATGACATTCTTCGATACGGTCATGACCGGCAACTTTTCCGCGGAGGATTTGGCCGGTGTAGGAATCGGCAGTTCCATCTGGACCCCTGTTTATACAGGGCTGGGAGGAATCCTTGTGGCAATCACTCCAATCGTTTCCCAGCAAATCGGCGGCGGCAACAAGAAGGATGTGCCATTCACCATTACGCAAGGATCGTATCTATCAATCATAATGGCTGTGCTTATATTTGGAATCGGCTATTTTTCACTTAATCCAATTCTTGATACAATGAACCTTGAACCTAAAGTCCATGAAGTGGCACATGATTATCTGGCTGCTCTCTCAACCGGGATTATTCCCCTATTCCTTTACAGTGCGTTGCGTTATTTTATTGATGCACTGGGACAGACGAGAATATCGATGTTCATCACTCTGCTGGCGCTGCCGATCAACGTATTGTTCAACTATATGCTGATATACGGCAAATTTGGCTTCCCTGCACTTGGGGGCGTCGGCGCCGGATATGCGACTTCAATCACATACTGGGTTATCCTTGCCATCGCTATTTTTGTCATAATGAAAGTCCATCCATTCAGGGAATACAACGTATTCAGAAAGATGATTCCTTACTCTTTCAAAGAGAATCTGACTATCCTGAAAATCGGGGTTCCAATCGGGCTGTCGATTTTCTTTGAAACAAGCATTTTTTCAGCTGTCACCTTGTTGATGAGCAAATACGACACGATTACGATCGCATCGCATCAGACAGCCATGAATTTCTCATCTTTCCTATATATGATGCCGCTTAGCATATCGATGGCCCTTACGATTGTCGTCGGCTATGAAGTGGGTGCAAAAAGGTACAAGGATGCGAAACAGTACGCGGGGATCGGCACAATCCTGGCGGTATCGTTTGCAGGGCTGTTTGCGGTGTTTTTATACTTCTTCCGCACCGATGTTGCCTGGCTCTATTCCAAAGATGCCGAGGTGATACATCTGACCGCCAACTTTTTGGTTCTGGCCCTGTTTTTCCAATTCTCGGATGCCGTCATGGCGCCGATTCAAGGGGCTTTGCGGGGATATAAAGATGTCAACGTCACATTCGTTTTGTCATTCGCTTCATTCTGGCTGGTCGGGCTGCCTGTTGGATACATTTTCTCCGAATATACAGGAATGGGCCCTTACGGGTACTGGTTCGGCCTGATTGCCGGTTTGGCGTTGGGGGCGGTCAGCCTTGCATGCAGGCTACTTTACATCCAAAGGAAAGTACAGGCACGCTCCAGCGAATAAATTGAAAGCAGTTTTCAACTTTGCCTATCCAGTTTCACAAGCAGGAAATGACGAGTGAATCATAACAGCACCTTCTATTCATATATTTGGATAGGAGGTGTTTTTTCATGGAGAAAAAAGAAAATGGCCAAAATATGTGGGAGCAATTCAAGGCTGAGAGCGAACAAGTGCTGGATAGCCGTTTCTGGCAAGAATTCAAGCATATTATGCCGCACAAAATTCCTCCAGTGGACATTTGCGAAGACGAGAAATATGGCTATGTATACATTGACCTTCCCGGCCTCCGGAAACAGGAGGACCTGAATATTTCTTTCAACGGGCAAAACATGACGATTGAGGGCTCCCTTCCGGCTATCCCGGCAACCTGCAAGGAAATCGTTTCAGAACGCCATACCGGCCCGTTCAAGCGATCAATCGCTTTGCCGTTCACCTTCGACGGCCAAGTAAGGGCCCAATACGAAAACGGTATTTTGCTCTTGGTGATCCCGAAAGTGAACAGGGAGTTCAAAGTGCCATTCGGCTACGGCAATCTGTAGGGCAAAATCATCTCAGGTACAGGCTAAACAAAAAAGTGCCGGATACAGTCTGTACCTGGCACTTCTTTTTCCGTTAACATGATTCACTTTTTTGCATTGATTTAGAAAGGACTTCCTTCCCGCCGGTAACAGGAATGACACTGCCCGTAATGAATCCGGATTCCTCCTTGCACAGGAATGCGACCACTCTCGAAATGTCGCCACCTGTACCTGGCCTTCCGACCGGTGTTGCCGGATCTTCGGTACTTTCCGCATCCTGCAGTTCAGATTCCTTCCATTCCGGGGTAATATCACCTGGACAGACCATATTGACTGTAATGCCATTCGGAGCTTCCTCTTTCGCCAGTGTCCTGGTCAGGGAAGTCAGCCCGCTTTTTGCTGCAGCGAAAATCGAGCGGTCCTGCCAAGCCGGGGCTGTTTCGCTCCTCTCAAAGCCGAATGTGACGATTCTCCCCCACTTTTGCGACCGCATATAAGGAAGAATCAATTTGGACATGTAGAAAAAGCTGCCCAGGTTTCCATCCATAATATAGCGGAACTCTTCCGGCGAATAATCGGCCATAGGTTTCCGTTCATGTATATAGGGCCCTGCATTATGTATAAAGATATCAATGCCGCCAAAACGTTCCTCGATCGCCTTAACGGCATCGATGCAATCCTGTTCAATGGACGCGTCACTTTTGAAGCAGCAAGCTTCTATCCCATATTCCTGTCCGAGCAGCCGCACCAGCTCTTCGGATTCTTCTCTGCTGTGCACATAAGTGATCGCTATGTTGTACTGCTCTTTCGCGAGTTCTATGGCCGTGCGCTTGCCTATGCCAGTGGCAGCGCCTGTGATCAAGGCAACTTTCCGTCTCATTTTTATCCCCTCCCTTTTCAGGATCTATGCCTTCATTATACAAGAAAAAGGCCGGCCAATAGAAAAATTATGGTTCAAGCCTGTTTAACAAATGGGCTCCCGTCTGCATAGCATAGAATGATAACTCATCTCCAACCTTAGGGAGGGACAAAACAATGAACCCGTGGAACTTTCTGTTTCCTTTTCAAAAACACATGAAAAACTTCTCCCCGGGGATGGGGACAAATGAAATGGAAACGTTCATGAAGAATATGTTTGAACAGGTTTCGAAAAACAGCGCCAATGATGCGGCAGCCGGGAAT
>CAKQBC010000190.1 GCA_934215995.1 uncultured Bacillus sp.
AAACAGCTTTCAATCAAACCGTGCCTAATTTATGCCTGAACCTTTTCAACGCTTCATCGACAGCCCACGCTTGATGATCATGGTACAAGTAATCCGCTGAACTGGCTGGATCCAGCCAAACGAGAGAATGGTCCTCTTCCGCCGGCTCACATATTTGCGGGCCTGCCTCACATATATAAAAGGAAGCTTCGTTCAGGTAATGGACATTTTCAAGATCCGAGTAGAAATATCGCTGGGCCTTTCCTATAAACGGACCCATTTCGATAGTCCTTCCCATTTCCTCGAGTGCTTCGCGTTTCATGCACTCTTCATGCGTCTCTTCTCCCTCAATCCCTCCCCCCGGAAGGAAGCATTTCCCGTCACTTGTCTGGATGATTGCTATTTTTTCTTTATGCTCCGTAAAGATTAAACCATACACAGCCGGCCTTTTCCTGTATACGAAGCGTTTATCCTTTATGCCAAACGTGATGATTCCCATATCTGCACCCCCTCTGTCCGCTCTTTTTGTTTTTACATTTTTGCCTTTACTTTCGATACGGTCAATCCATCGCCGATCGGCACTAAGACCGATTCCAATCGAGGATGGCCGGCAACGGTTTTATTGAATGCCCTCATGAATTCCGTGTGCTTCTCCGGCCGTCCATTCTCTTCCGCAACGCTCCCCCTTGCAAGCACATTATCGCATACTATCAAAGCGCCATCTTCCGCCAGCTGAATGCAGAAATTAAGATAATGTATGTAGTTTTCCTTATCGGCATCAATAAAGAAAAAATCGAATGTCTTCTCTTCCGCTGCTAATTTCTCCAGGCTCTGCAGCGCCGGTCCTGTAAGAAAAGATACTTGTTCCGAGAATCCGGCCTGCGCCAGATTTCTGCACCCCAGTTCTGCATAGCTCTCCTTCAGCTCCAGGGAAGTCAACTCTCCCTCTCTTCCGAATCCCCTTGCCAGGCAAATGCCGCTGTATCCGCCGAGCGCCCCGATTTCAAGGACTTTTTTTGCCCCGGAAATTGAAACAAGGAGCGTAAGGAGCTTGCCTGTAGATGGAGAGACAGATATTGCCCTCATGCCATTTTCTTCAATCGAAGCAAGGACATTATCCAACATTTCATCCTCCATGCAAAAAATTGAATCTATATACTCGTTTATTTGTTTCATATACCCCTGCCCCTTTTTCATGATTTATTTCTCTTCTTTTTCCTCACCTGCATCCGGCAATGGACTTTCCTGATATTCATGGAGTTCGAAGACCTGGACAAATTCTTCAATTACCATATCGATTGCTTTCAGTTCCCCGACCAGAATCGGATGGATTGACTGCAATTCAGGTGTTTCCAATTGGTTCTTCAAGATAGAACGCCGGTGATCCATTCTTTCGAGAAACGTGATGGCTCTCCCTCTCCGGAACGTTTTTGCGCCGTGTTTATGCCCATGTTCCTTACCATGCCTGTGCCTGTTTTCCCTGTGGCTTCCTCGAATTTCACTTTTCATGTATTTCTCTCCCAACTTGTATACATTTGTATACTTATTACTATCGTATACGAATGTATACACTTAGTCAATGAATATTCTGAAAATATTATCACTTATCTCCCTTTAAATTCCTCTTTTCCTCAGTTTTACAAGCAAAAAATTGAAGAAACCGAAATCGCTTCTTCCCATTGGACAGTAATATTCCTAGTTTGATAAGGTTATAGTGATTTTCTTATAAAATGCAAGGAAACAGAAGGGATGGTTTATATGGGGAAAAAAGCAGGAATGCTATTTGTCCTGTTGTTTTTATTGATTACTGGCCAGGCGGAAGCACACACAGTGTTAAAGGAATCGACGCCGGTCGAAGGGCAGACGATGGATGAATCCGTCCAAGAGCTGACCCTTATTTTTTCAACAAAAGTCGAACAAGTGCGTTCTTTGACGGTTTCGAAAGCAAGCGGGGAAACCGTTGAAGTCAATGGCATCCGCATAGAAGAAGATATAGTCAAGGCGGCTTTCGCTGAACCTTTGCCGAACGAGTCCTATACGGCAAAATGGGAAATCATTGGGGCGGACGGCCATCCGATGACTGGCTCCATGAGTTTTGCCATTGAAGCGCCAGAAAGCCATGAGCCTCTTGAAGAACAATCGGTTCCAGAAGAAGAGACAACAACCGAACAAGCTGAAATGGACAAAGATGAAAGCTTAGACAATGAAAAAACGGACAGTGGGCAAACAGAAAACGGGACACCGGTTGTATATGTCGTTCTTGGGGCTGCCGTTCTTGTGCTCATCATCAGCTTCTGGTGGATTTTGACAAGGAAGAAATAAGTATGGCAGCCATCGTCATTGTCAGCCAGTTTCTATTGTACTTATGTTTCGCAGTCCTTTGGGGCAATCTTCTGATTTCACTTATCCCTGCCGCACATCGGCCTGAAATACATATCCCAAAAGCAGTTATGCCGGCAGCTGTATTTGGAATCGCCCTATTCTCGCTTTTGCCGGTACTGCAGATCATTTTATATGTGAACAGCGGAGACGGCATTTTGCCTTCCATTCAATCCGTACTGTTCACATTTGAAATCGGCAAGGCATGGATTTTCACTTTCCTGGTGGCTATTGTCCTGTTTGTATTTATCTGTCGGTATGAGTACGCAAATAAAGCTGCATATGTATGGATTGGGATCGCCCTCTCATTCATGTTGGTTTTGGCTATGGCGTGGTCGAGCCATGCCGCCTCATACGGCGAATGGAGCGGATTTTTCATCCACATTGTCCACGTGATTGCGGTAAGCATATGGGCCGGCATTCTCTTTGCTGTAAGCTGGTTTTCGAAGAGCTATGCCAATTGGGCAAAACTCCTCTCCTGGTACACACCGATGGCCATTGTTTGCTTCCTTGCCTTGACAGTCACAGGATTGATTCTGATGTCATATGGGGCGGATATAAAAGAGTATGCGGATGGATGGATTCTTCCATATGGGCAGGCATTGCTGATCAAGCACCTGCTGATCATCCCCTTGCTTGTATTTGCAGCAATCAATGGATTCTTCATAAGAAAAAGAGTGAAGAAAGAACCTGGTTGGGATCCAAGGCCTTGGGCAAAAGCAGAATCCATCATTATCCTGCTCATCTTTTCTGCGACTGCAGCGCTGAGTGAAACGGGGTCTCCCCGGGAAATGATGATCACAAAAGATACTGCTTCTGCACTGTTCACTCTATTCTATCAAGGAAATATTTACTCCGGCATGACCCTGGAATGGATATGGAACGGAATGAGCCTTGCTTTCTTTTTTGTTGCTGGATTATTCATCACCATGCAGGCCGTTTCTTATCGGAGAAAGCTTCCTCCAGCAAGCTCCTTCTTCATGGGGGTAATGGCTGTGATATGCTGTTATTTCGGGCTGATTTGGGGCATTCAATAATAGGGAACAGACGAATATTTGGGTTCTGCTTTTTATCCTAACATAATGAAAAGGGCTGTCTGCATGCATACAGACGCCCTTTTACTATTTTAATAAGTTGATGCTTGTGATAATAATCGGCATTGCAAACACAACGATCAGGAAGGCTTTAGGCGAAGAGCCGAAGCAAAGTGAATCTTCTTTTATCGTAAATTCTCCAATGCATTTTCCTTATCATCAACCTTTTTCAGAATGGAGAACTTTCCATTAGATTCAAGAACAACGGCCTGTACCTGCTCCATGGAACTGTTTCCATCCATCCGGGCTTCCTGTATGATTTCTTCCTTTTTAATCCGTTCTTTCTTCATGTTTTCCAAATTATAAGATCCTCTGTAATAAAGCAGAACAGCCTTATTTTTAGCAAGGTTATTGAAGCCCTTGGATTTCATCGCAAATTTGGAGAATACCCATTGCATGCCGATTAATACAAAAAACGCAGCCATTCCGTCAAAAATCGAGACAGTTGAATCAAGCAGGATAGAACCGAAGACCGATCCAAGCGAAACAGATATAACAAGATCAAAAGCATTCAGTTCGGTTAATGAGCGTTTTCCGGCTACCCTTAACATAACAATAAGCGCTATATATGCCATAATCCCGATGGCAACAATCCTTCCCAGCTCATTCGGATTCAGTTCAAACATGAGGCACCCCCTTTTCAGGTCCTCATTCAGTTACCCCTCTCCTATTTTTTTAAACGCCAGAAATTAGCAGAATAATACCTTCCTGAACGGATCATACTTGCAGCATCTTCCTTTTTTTATTCTTCTTCATGACATAAGGAATGGCCAAAACGAGCACAATCAAAATGGCTATAACGGTGCCGTTCAGCGGCCGCGATTCCGATACAAGGCCGGCATGCAATGCAGTGTACACCAGGAAAATAACGAAGTTTCCTATTAAAGTGGCAAGTATATAAACGGATAGCCGTATCGTGCTGACTGCAGCAAGGCTGTTAATTATGCTGGTTGGAGCGAACGGGAATATCCTTGTGATCATTACATAGAAAAACCCGCGCTTTTCGATCCGCTCTACCATGGACTCGTTCATTCTCTTCGTAATCATCGCCTGGAAACCGAAACGGATAGCAAGAAAAACGATTGCAGCACAGATAACACTGGTGGCCACTCCCCATATAAAGCCTACCTTAAAGCCCAATAGCGCATTATTGATGGCTATGACCAAAACGAGGGGAATAACCGGAAAGGCATTATGAATCAGCATAATGACAAAGGTGATGAACAAGATGTGCAGCATATTCCCGCCAATCGCCTCAGAAATCTGGCCGACGTCTTCTGTTCTTAATTGCTGAAATAAGTCTGTATTTAATGTGATAACAAGAGCTATGAGCAGAAACAGGCCTACCAGGCCCTTCTTCAACCATATTTTCATGATATCCCCTCTTTACAATATCTATTTAAGTGGATACATATCGTAACACATAAATATTAATAATATATTAAAATATAAAAACAAGAGATAGACCGGTATATCCTGCACACATTCATTGAATATTCTTCTAAAAGCCCTGTATATGCAAACAAATAAATCTTATTCTAGTACCTGTTCCCTTTTACACGCTAAAGCAATCCTTTTTCCTTCAATATTCAAGAAACATTCTTAATTCTCCTTCTCCAGCCTAAAAACACTTTCCATCCCCTGTTTCTTGCAGCTTCCTTTTCGGCAGCAAGGGATTCTGGTATAGTTCGCACAAAATC
>CAKQBC010000191.1 GCA_934215995.1 uncultured Bacillus sp.
TGCCTGCACAGAAAACCCGTTATCCCAGTGTCTATCTCCCGTTCATATCATGATTCAGGATAGGCGGATGCCCCGTTCTGGGGCAGTATTACCCGATACTGCTCAGAAAAGATCGTCCGCTTCAAAGCCGTCGCTCTTCTCATTAGGTGAAATGTGCACAGTTTCCGTATCCCGGACAGCTTCGCTGATTAATGCATCGAATTCAACAAAACTCTCGAAGTGGTTCACTTTCTCCCGTCTCGGCATTGTTTTCGGGTTAGCCGGCGTGAATACCGTACAGCAGTCCTCGTACGGACGATTCGATATTTCGAACGTCTCGATCCGTTTGGCAATATCGATGATTTCGTTCTTATCCATCGTAATCAACGGACGCAGAATCGGAGTATTTGTCACTTCGTTGATTGCATACATGCTATAAAGAGTCTGGCTCGCAACCTGCCCAAGGCTTTCCCCGGTGATGATTGCAAGGCCTTCCCTTTGTTTTGTGATTTCATCTGCGATCCGAAGCATCATCCTGCGTGTTGTCGTCATTGAATAGTTCTCGGGAACCTGTTGCTGAATTTGTTTTTGTATTTCCGTGAAAGGAACAATATGGACGACCATATGCCCGGCTGTTTTCGAAAGCACCTGTGCCAGGTCGATTACCTTTTGTCTGGAGCGCTCGCTCGTGAAAGGAGGGCTGTAGAAATGGATGCATTCGATTTCAATCCCTCTTTTCATTGCCATAAAGCCGGCAACAGGGCTGTCAATGCCTCCTGAAAGCATAAGCATTGCCTTCCCGCTTGAGTTTAACGGCAAGCCTCCTGCCCCTTTTATGATTTCTCCAGTCAGAAAGCAAGCTTCTTTCCGGATTTCAACCACAACATTCAAGTCCGGATTTCTTACATCCACTTTCAGTCCAGGGACATTTTTGAGAATATGCCCTCCCACGGCATGATTGACTTCATTCGTATCTAGCGGGAAGTCCTTATCCGGACGTTTTGTAGTGACCTTAAACGTTGAGATATCCCGTGAAAGGCCGTTCAAGTAGCTGAGCGCCGCTTCCTTGATTGAGTCAATGTCCTTTTTTACGTGGATGACCGGGCTGAACGATTGGATCCCGAATATATGTTGAAGTTTTTCGGAAATGGCCTTGTAATCTTCCCCGTTCAGGATAATGTACATTCTGTCGCGTGAGGCATTGATTTCGATTTGTTCAAAATCCCTTAGCGTCTGTTTCACATTCCTTTTCAGCCTGGATACAAACCCTTTTCTATTTCTCCCTTTTGTCGAAAGCTCTCCATAACGGATCATTATTTGATCATACATATTTGATTACCCCATTACTTCTTTTAATTTTTTCAATGTCGTTTCTATCGTTTTAAGGAACTCTCTTGCTTCCGCCATTGTATTTTCATACGAAAGGCTGATCCTTATGCTGCTCGAAGCAAGCGCCTCATCGTTCGTCATCATCATGATTGTATCGCTGACTGTTTTTCTCCTAGAGGAGCAGGCGCTTGTCGTCGATACATAGATCCCTTCTTCTTCGAGCGCATGGATCAATACTTCGGTTTTGATTCCGGGCACTGAAAAATTAAGGATATGCGGTGCGCAATTTTGTTCCGGGGAATTGATCCTTACTCCATCTATGTCCCCTAGTCCCTGCCTGATGAATGAAGATATTTCTTTCAGATGCCGGTTGCCTGATGCAGCCGCATCCAGGCACATTCTAAGGGCTTTCGCCAATGCCACAGCGCCTGCGACATTTTCTGTACCGCTCCTGATATTCTTTTCCTGGCTTCCTCCTGAAAAAAGCGGGAAGACGTTGACCCCTTCTCTTATATAGAGTGCACCAGTCCCTTTCAGTCCATGGAATTTATGGGCTGAAATTGTGCATAAGTCGATACCTGCCTCCTTTATGGAAAGCGGTACTTTGCCAATTCCTTGTATGTTATCTACATGGAACAATGTTTTTGGATAATCTTTCAGAAGCCTGCCGATTGCCTCAACTGGCTGAATGGCCCCCATTTCATTGTTGACATGCATAACAGAAACCAAAATGGTATCCGGTCTTATTTCTTTTTTTAAAGCCTCCACATCAACATGGCCGGTTTCTGTAACCGAAAGGTAAGTGACTTCAAAACCTAATTCTTTCATTTGTTCAGCGGCCTGTTTGACGGAATCATGCTCAATGGAAGAGACAATCAGGTGTTTCCCCTTAGACTGGTTAGCCAAGGCAGCGCCTTTGATCGCTATATTATTCCCTTCTGTCCCTCCTGATGTAAAGTATAATTCCTGCTCTTTCACTTCAAGAAGGGAGGCTGTCTGCTTTCTTGCCTGCGCCAAAAGCTTTTCTGCCTGCGCTCCCAATCCATGCAGGGAAGAAGGATTTCCAAAGTATTTAGTTGTAACTGCAATAAATGAATCAACTGCTTCTTTATAAGGCAAAGTAGTTGCACTGTTATCGAAATAGATCATAAAGAAACACCTTTCTCTTTAGGCTTTATGCAAATCTTGATTATATCATATTTGTTAAGTTATTTTAACACATACTAATTACCATTGAAAAAACCGAAAATACTTTTGAAATATAATGTTTTCTTCAGTAGAATAAGAAAGTGAATTTTATAACTAAGCGTATAAATGGAGTTTATAAATTTTTTTGACATTTTAGATTTCTATATCAAAAAATCTTTTTGATCACTTCACACCTAGTTAAATTTTAAAACAGGAGGTTTCTATGAAGCAAACTATCACCACGAAGCAGCTATGGGCGACCGGCTTGATGCTGTTTGCATTATTCCTCGGCGCAGGCAACATCATCTTTCCTCCCTATTTAGGGCAGCAAGCAGGAGAAAACTTATTCTGTGCTGTTTGCGGGTTTCTTGTGACAGGTGTCGGGCTTCCGTTATTGGCTGTCATCGCTGTCGGCAGAACCGGCACCCTGCAAACGATCGCAGGCAGGGTTCACCCTTCATTCGGAGCTGTTTTCACCATTATTGTATACATGGCGATCGGACCATTCTTCGGAATTCCAAGAACAGCAACAGTGACTTATGAAGTCGGGGTCCTTCCTTTCCTTTCTGAGAACGCCAGCGGAAGCGGATTGGCACTCTTCATCACATCCGTTCTCTTTTTCGGGATAACGGCATGGCTTGCACTGAATCCAGGGAAATTGATTGACCGGATCGGCAAAATCATCACACCTGTATTATTGATCGTACTCATTGTACTGGTCGGAAAAAATGTGTTTTATCCAATTGGGCCGATCTTGTCCGGAACTCTTGATTACGCAGGAACAGCAACATCCTTCTTCAATGGTTTCATGGAAGGGTATCTGACAATGGATACAATAGGCGGACTCGTTTTCGGAACAGTCGTCATTTCATCAATCAGGAATCTTGGGATCGAGAACAAAGCCGACATTACAAAAGTGGTTTCCAAAGCAGGCATCATAGCGGCAATCGGCTTGATACTTGTGTATATCCCGCTTACTTATATCGGCGCAACAAGTGTTACAGAAATAGGCATGCTGGACAATGGCGGCGCCATTCTGGCAGCATCCGCAAAGTACCTGTATGGATTCTTCGGTATCGTTGTGTTGGCGTTCGCCATTACACTTGCTTGCCTGACTACCTCTGTAGGTTTGATTTCAGCATGCAGCGAATTCTTCGCAGAGTACATTCCTGCCTTATCCTATAAAAAAATCGTATGTTTACTGGCTATTTTCAGTACATGTGTCGCTAACGTCGGCTTATCGGCCTTAATTTCCATATCGTTGCCTATCTTGAATTTCCTATACCCGATTGCCATTACACTGATTATCCTTACATTCTGTGAAAAATCCTTCAACAGAAGCCCATTCGTATATATAGGGGCGGTAACAGCTGCAGGGATTATCAGCCTGTTTGAAGCGATTGCATCCTTCGGTATCGGAGGGGCAGCAAGCGACCTTGTGGCAATGATACCATTTGCCGAATACGGGATAAGCTGGTTCATTCCTGCCCTGATCGGCGGTCTCATCGGCTACTTCACAACGCTTCTTGCAGGAGCAAAAGAAAAGGCTGACCCATTCGATCTTGATTTGGATTAATCGGTCAGATGGCCTCACAGCCAATTATCCGCAAAACATGAGAAGAGGGCACCTTAGCAGGAGCCCTCTTCTTATTTCCATTAATTTTTATCATCGTATTCCAAATCCACCGCTATCTCCTTCAAGGCGCCCGGCTCTACCTTTTCCAATGCTTTGGCAGCTTCCTCAAGCGCGCTTTCATATTCATAACGACGGAATTTTTCCTCGGCTTTCACCAGCGCTTCCTGCACTTCAGGATACTGGCGGCGGTACCGGTTTGTGTATTGGATGACCTTTTCGGTCAATAGCATATGTTCAATCAATTCCTTCGTCCGTTCCGTGAACGAGTCGGCGGATTGAACGGCCTTATCCAGAAAGATCTGGACAGAAGTCATATTCAGCGGCTTCTCTTCAAGCTTGACGACAACATCGTCCAAAGCTGATTTCGTATCTGCCAGATGGGCTGAGTAGTCTTCCGGAACACCCGGGACGTTGTGTTTGACCAGCCATTTCGCAGCTTGCTGCAATTGGATGTGCAGCTTCTTGATCTTATCCCTGGCAGAAAGTTCATCCTGCCTTAATTCCCTGATTTTTTTGGAAAGGACTTTATATTCTTCATCGGCTTCCGCAAGCATGGCCTCCATTTCCTCCATGCTGGCAGCAAGGACGGAATAAGCTGTATCCTGTTGCTCGACCTTCGCCTTTAGCAGCTCGAACCGTTTTGCGATTGTCGATAATTGCTTTTCAATATCCTTTTGGACTTTCAGTTCCTCATCGGAAACGTGGTAACTTGTTTGGATAGCGGATATTTCAACCTTCAGTTTATCGTTCTCGAACGCCAGGGCGCTTAAGCTATCCTCCAGCTTTTGTGCGTTGGAAGCATAATAGCCTCTTGCTGTAACTTCCTGCTCATACATATCGTACAATGCATTTATGTTATCCTTCATTTCCTCAATCCCATTTTCGACTTCCTCCAGTTCAGCCGAGTCGAGAAGGGATTTGTATATGTCCAGCTGCTTCTCCATTTCTGCAGCTTCTTTCTCGAAATCAAAATGGTTCAATATGTATC
>CAKQBC010000192.1 GCA_934215995.1 uncultured Bacillus sp.
CAGTGTGCCGGGAATGCCGCAGGCAAATTCCAGACCCGTCAACCCATGCTCAAGGGCAATGTTGGAAACCTGGATGATCGGCGCACCACTTTGCGCTGTAATCCGTTCCCCATCAACGGAAATCCCGTCCATTTTCGTCAGGATGACTACAATGCCGCGGATTCCGCCATCTTTAATGATCAAGTTAGACCCATTCCCCAGGACTGTAAGCGGAATGCCGTTTTCTTTTGCGAATGTTACGGTTTGGACAACCTCATCAAAGGTCTCCGGGAAAACCAGGATATCCGCACTCCCCCCTGTATTTGTGAATGTATACGTATGCAATGGTTCATTGCGTTTAATGTTAGTGGGGTTTATATGTTCTTTAAGTTTATTATAAATGTCTAATATCTCCACTTTGCTTTCCTCTTTTATATTTTTTTAGCTTGCCAATAATTTGCGCTCCCTTTATTGTAACAAGTTCAACTGTCCTTAGACAATTGCAATTCTGAAATTGCCAATATGTTCAACAGCAATATTTCATTATATGGTGAGCGTGAGCCGTTTATTCTCTATTAAAACAGCGCTTCAAATTAAAAAGAAGAACAAGGCATTGCATGGCCCCTGTTCTTCTTTTTTTCGGTCATGTCTGCTGGATTTAGCTGTTTTCGGTACATTCAGCCGTCATAAAACAACTATCTTATGAAGCGAATTTGTTTCAAACGGCAAATCCAATAACCAATCAATGAATTCCGGTCCGTATTTATTGAGGAAATAAAAAACATTGACGGTTCTTTCCTGCGGCCCGCCTAATGGGCGCAAAGCCTGATTGATTCTATCAAATTTCAGCAGCTCTTTCGCATGATTGCCTTCGAAACTCTTTTGGATCCTTTCCTCGATGAAAGCAAGCTGACTCAAAACCATATCGGCATTTTTGCGCATGATTCCATCTAAGCCCTGGTCGATTTGAAGGGCAGCTTCGGTCAAAAGACGGTGGTTTTCGATGAATTGACGCTTTGTCTTTTCATACAGGAGCGTATGGCTCCCATCATCGGCCGTGAACAAATACCTCTCTTTGGCGGCACCTGCGCCTTTCACAAGCACTTCAAACAGATCCGTATCTGTTTCTTCCATGCATTTGGCCACCTTCGGTTCAACAATCGTTATATTCATTCTCGGTACAAGAATAGGCATCTTCATGCCAAACTCTTCAAATACCAGCTTCAGTTCTGCCCAGTAAGCTATTTCCCCAGGCCCTGAGATGAAAGCAAGCACAGGGAAAAGCTTTTCCTGCATAAGGGGCCTCGTGACCACATTATTGCTGAGTTTGCCCGGGGTTGAGACTGCAATGTCCAATAGCTCCTCTGAACTTAGGGAAATCGTATTATTTTTTCCTGCAAATTTGCCCGATTCGCTGTCGAACTCCAGCAAGATGCGCTCTTCCCCATCATACAAGAACAGATTTGCATTCCGGCCGTCCATCTGAATCGCTGCTTGGTAGCCTTTCTTCAGAATATCTGCCTGCTGGGTGCGGACAGCCTGATTGATAATCCTATGCTTTCCGATCATCTCCTGGAGATGGCCGGATTGCAGTTTACGGAAGCGCTTGTCGCCTGAATCATATAGAAGCACGCCGTAATCACTGAATAAGTCCGTAATGATAAAAGAGAAGAAATCGGACATAGAAACCGATTTGGAACTATAGCTAAGCAGTTTATCATACAGCAATTTCGTATGTTCCGTTTCCTCAAGCGATGAAAATACGGTTTCGATAAACCGTACCGCTTTTGAACCATTAAATTCCACGTCGGAAATCATCTTCTTATTATCCCAGGAGCTATTATCTTCAAAGGCAGCTTTAATGTATTCGCCTTCCTTTTCCAGATAAACATGGTTCACTTCTGCCAGGTCATGGTCCTCGCCGGCAATCCAGAAAACCGGAATGACAGGGACCCCCAATTCCCTTTCCTGTTCCTCTGCAAGTTTAATGACCGAAATCAATTTATGTATAGTGTATAGCGGACCCGTAAGCAGCCCGGCTTGCTGGCCGCCGATCACGACAACTGAATCGTGTTCCTTTAACCTTTCCAGATTTCTTTTCGCACTGCTGGAAACTCCATATTTACTCATATACACTTCGATGGAGTCTGCCAATCCATCCCTATCGAAGGGCCTTTCCGAGACATCTCGGTATCTTTCTTTATATACATTCACACCCTTGGCATCATAATGGAAAAATTCTTCAATCTCATTCCGGCCTTTTACATAATCGGATGCAAATTTGTTGATTGATGGCAAAGCCATTTCCTTTACTTCCATCGTTGTACTTCCTTTCCGCCCTTCACAATTTCACGGGTAAAGTATATCATCATAACGGCCAAAAATAAAAACCTTGAGCCTATAACCTAATTTTACATAATAAAACAAATAATGAAAAAGCGGAAAACGGCTTACTCACAATACGTGAAACATTGATGCAGCCAATCCATAAACGACCAATAGGCAATGTACCGGGATGAATATGAGCCCGTTCAGCCTGCAAAAGCCTTTCCACACGCCCTTGATCTTTATATCACCCTTCATTCGGTGATGGACAATGACAACTGCCATAGCAACTATGATTGCAATCAATAGAATAAGCCATAACAATGAAATCCCCCAGATAGAAAGCACAAGGAAATGAACGGAAAACATACAGAAAAAAGCTGTAACATCAATCCCGGCCCTGACAGACATCCGATGGTTTCCTGTAACCTGTTTTACTCCGATGAAGATGATTAAATAGACAAGCAGGGGCAAAGTCACAAGCGTGGCTATGATACCCGAAAAAAACGATGCCATTTAAGCCTCCTTTCCGGCAACCTCTTTCCCCTTCACCATGGCATATAAGCTGCGGGAAAGCGGAACATCCAATGATTTTTTTTCTGCTAAACTGATTGTATATTTCAGAATGGCGTCTATTTCGGTTTTACGTCCGTTTTCCAAATCGCGCAGCATAGAAGAGCGGTTTTCTGCTGTCCTCCTGCATATATCGGCCACATGCTCCCTTATCTTCTGCTTATCAGGGAATTCAAGGACGAGCGCCACTTCATCAAAAAGCCGCAGGAAAAGCTCATGATAAAAAGGGTTGGCCAGCAACTCGCCGTTTTTGGCGGTCAAGACAGCCGTCAATGGATTAATAACCGCATTGGCAATCAGCTTGGATTTCAGCATCTCTTCATAATCATCCATGCACACAAAAGGAAAAGCGGGCTGTGCCAATTCTGCAAATAGCTTCATATCACCCGTAACCGATGCCACTTTTGCGGCACCTATCCCTGTATGGCAGACAATATTGTCTCCTTGCTTCATCGCCCCATGTTCAACAACCCCGACATAGATTTGTTTCTCCTGCGGCAATTGATGAATATACTCCAGATGTCCCATTCCGTTCTGGAGGAACAATAAAGGCGATTTCCCGCCCGCCAGGAAAGGGAGAATCCCTTCCAGATGATATTGCTTAACGGCGACAATCAGCAGATCGTGGCGGACCGGGCCAGCCGGCTCCAGCTGAAATGCCTGGATTGCCGCTTTTTCCGTTTCATTCCCTTTCTTTAAGAAAAGGCCTTTATCATTTAAACATTGCGCCTGCTCAAGCGTCCTTGTATAGACCGTCACATGATGAACTTTATGTAGGTACGATGCGAATAGCAATCCGATTGCTCCCCCACCGATGATTCCGATATCCATGCTATCCCTCTTCTTCTCAACAGAAACTTTTTAGGCCGTGAAACCCGTAATCATTCATACTTATAGTTTATCAAAAATAAATGCATAGAGGTATATCATTCAGGCAACAATCTCTTCCCTTGATTTCCTTGCAGGCAAACGGACTTCGACTGGATTTTAGAAGAATTTTCTAATTAGGTAGTATATAATTAATACGATAAGGGAGATAGGCAATTTCATTGCTTCAAAAAATAGAAGAGCAAAGGGGACTAAGTGTATGAGTGTGAAGGTACAGCGTCTTTTGGTCAATTATAGGACATTGGAGGAATTCAAGGAGTTCAAGGAATATGGGTTGCAGGAACTTTCCATGCTTGAAGACCTGGAGGCAAACATTATCGAAAACGACAGTGAATCTCCTTTTTACGGGATTTATTTTGGCGATAAGCTGATTGCCCGCATGTCTCTTTATAAACGTAGCGCGAAATTCGACCAATATTTCAACCCGCCCCAGGATTACCTGGAATTATGGAAACTCGAGGTATTGGCGCCATATCAAAACCAAGGCTACGGCCAGGAACTGGTAGAATTCGCAAAAGGGTTCGGATTGCCGATCAAAACAAACCCGCTTATCCGCTCAACAGACTTTTGGGTTAAGATGGGCTTCGAAAGAGTCGAGTATGATATGGAGCGTGATTTAGGGCAAAATCCATTGGTGTGGATACCTGATCAAAAAACCGAATAGTTTTCTTCAGCTAAAAGGGCTTTTGTCCCCGAATAGGATGCAGATCCCAAGATTACGGCGGCGACAGGGTATGCCGGGATAAAATGAGGGGCTTCCTAAGTATGCATGAACCGAAAAAGCACAAGAAAGACGATGAATACATGCTTCATCGTCTTTTTATTCTGAATATCTAATTCCTTCAGTCATTTATCTCTTTACTATTTCTTCATACTCTCAAGGTTTCCGTTTTTGTCCATATGAAATTTGACTTTTTTGTTTTCCTCGAGAATGACCATTTTTCTCGCCTTATCCATGATTTCTATCAGAGCGCGGTAATCTTCTTCGAGATCATGCACCTTTTTCCTTAACGACAATACCTCTTCTTCAAGCTTTTCATTCTCTTTCTTCACCGCTTCATATCGTTCCTGCAGCTTTTGCCCTTCAGCATGATCGGCACTCAGTCCCGCATGGAGATTTGTGATGAATGCAATCACGTCCTCCAGCTGCAAATGGCCAGCCGCAGCCTGTTCCGGCTTCTGTTCAGGCACTTGTTCCGCCTTCGGTTTAGCCAATGCTTTTTTATTCTCTTTCCTTTGTTTTTTTGCCAGCTCTATTCCCGATATATATTGCTTCCAGCTTACAGCATTCGAAGAAGTAGGCAAGCGGCTTTCAAGGACATCGGCCGCCTGCGGATTCAGGTGGAATTCGT
>CAKQBC010000193.1 GCA_934215995.1 uncultured Bacillus sp.
TTTCAAGCCAATGTAATCAGTTACAAAAACGAGCATCAACTGATGATCATTAAAATAGCGAATACAAAAGAGGCCCTCTCGATTCTCAAATTGGCAGAGCCCTTGATTGCAAATTTTGAAGTGGTGCACGGGACAATGGATGACGTGTTCATCACAATTACAGGAAAGGAAATACGTGCTGATGTTTAATTTAGCCAAGCGTAACCTAAAACTTTTTTTCCGAGATAAAAGCGCCGTCTTCTTCTCCTTGTTGGCCGTTTTTATTATCATTGGCCTTTATGTCCTCTTTCTCGGAGATACCATTGCAGGGGACATGACCGAAATCAAGAATGCACGATACTTAATGGACAGCTGGATTATGGGCGGTCTTCTTGCCGTCACTTCAGTTACGACGACCATGGGAGCTTTTGGCACGATGGTTGAGGATCGGGCAAATGGCAATGCAAAAGATTTCTATGCGTCGCCCTTGAAAAGGTATCAAATCGCAGGCGGTTATGTCATCAGTTCATTCATGGTCGGCCTCATCATGTGTGTAATTACATTCGTCTTAGCGGAGATATATATTGTCGCAAACGGCGGGGAGCTTTTGCCGCTTCTGGGTATGTTGAAAAGCCTTGGATTGATTTTCCTGTCGGTCCTTGCCTCAAGCGCTATGGTATTCTTCTTAGTCAGCTTCTTTTCAAGCGTTAATGCCTTTGCAACCGGCAGCACTGTCATCGGGACATTAATCGGGTTTCTAACCGGCATTTATATACCAATCGGCAATCTTCCTGACGCTGTCCAAATGATTGTGAAGATCTTTCCAGTCACCCATGCAGGCGTCTTGTTTCGTCAGGTGTTTATGGAAGAGCCCTTACAAAGTTCATTCGACGGAGCTCCTAACACCGTCGTCGATGGCTTTAAAGAAGAACTGGGTGTTGTGCTGACCTATGGCGACTATACTGCCCAAGCCAGCACGCATATTCTTGTCCTTGTGGGAGTAACCATACTATTCTTCGGCCTTGCCGTATGGAATGTATCTCGCAAGAAATCCTAGCAGGGGATATCTCCCCTGCTCAGTGTGTAGACAAATATAATTTTGAGCATTTTCTATGAAATTGCACTTCAGACTGATTGAAAACGCTTGTCAGTCAAGGCGCGCCAGACCGGCGAAGACGCGAATAGAACAATTAAGGAACGTAAGCTAAAGACGTCGCGTCCTGCGACAACGCTTACGTGATAAACATCCTGTTCACCTCATGAGCGGACGAGCCGGGCAAGCAACGAAGAATGCGAGCGTTTGTCAACAGTCTGAAACCGCCCTTTTACAGGGCGGTTTTTTAATACGGTTAGTCCTTAATCTGCAGTCCCATTAATCTTGCGAAAAGGATAGCTTGCTCAGCGGAAACGATGCAGCCTTTTAAGTCCTCAATCGATACCGAAAAACTTTGGAAATCCGAGGTACTGAGATCAATTCCTTTTAATGGTGTATTGTCAAAGATGGCACCATCAAGAGTGCAAAGGTTAAATATAGTTTTGCTTATTTTACAGGAGTAAAAGTCAGCGTTTTTTAAAGAAGTGCTTTTGAAGATCACCTTGTTCAGCTTGGCATACCCAAAAGTACCTAAATTCATAACGCAACCTTCGAACAAGACGTTGCCGAAATGCGCCTCTGAAAAATTGGCGCCAAGCAGCTTACAGTTTTTGAATTCGGTTCTATGGATGCTGGCCATGCTTAAATTAGCATTCGAAAAGTCGCAGTTTTCGAAGCGGGCATCCGTTATACTGATGCCGCTGAAATCCGTATGCTGGAATGTACTATTCTTCAGGACAATATTATCGAGTTGGGCACGGTTGACGGTCTCGTGATCGAATGCCGAATCGATAATCGAACATCCGCTCAAGATGGGGTCTTCCTCGTAAAGGATATTGTGAAAGTTTGCAGGGACAAGTGTGCCTGAAACTTTTGGCTTATCTATTTTCATTTGAAAACCTGCTTTTTGTTGGATTTGTTAAAGCTCTTTCATAAGGATCATAGCATAGTGTAAGAAGGAAATGCAGATACTTCATATTGATAACTTCGTGAGCTTTATAGAAAGAACAGTTCAATTGCTGCCTCTAAGAAATTGGATAGACGATTCATACATGCGGAAGTATACTGGTAACCTAATTAACTTATTTATCCCCGGATGAACCGGCTGTAAGATCCCCTAATTCGAGACTTGAGAACGAATAAAAGATTGGTAAGTGGGGCAGTCACGCCTGATTGGTTCAACTAAAATAAACGGGGATGAAGAAAACCTCACTGGTTCAAATTCCACATAATAAAAATTAAATGTAAAAATGGAGGACCATTACATGAATCACAGTCAGGAAAAATTTTACAAATTTATTCTTGAAAGGGTTAAGCACGGAAAGCAAGAGGAGGCAAAAGCCCTGTTGGAAGAAAGTTTCCAAAGGCAAAAGGATCATACATTCAGCAAGGAGTTTATGGAAGAGTTCATGATAAGGATGCCAGCTATTCTAAGGCCTGAACATATAGAGGAAGTTCAGGAGATTATGGTACAGTTCCGCAACCGATATGTGAAGTGACGCAGGAGGCAGATTTCCGCTTAGGGCATCTGCCTTTTTTAATACGGGACAAAATTGGTTGCCTTTTTATCTTAAGTCATGGAGTTGCTTGAGACTGGCGGTGCGGCATTTTGTGAAACATTGGCAAAGGGCTTATGGTCCGAATCCAGGAATTAGCGTAAAAGACAGGGCAGATAAAGAGAATATACTAGTAAATCCATTCCCAATAAGCAGCCCCTTGTGCGACAACAAGCCTGTCGAAGAAATCCTCAAAGCTGCCGGGGACGTCTATATGGGGAATCCCAAACACCCGGATATAGTTTCGTGTATTGTCTTCATAGCGTTTCATATCCAGGACAATCCATCCTGTATCGGGATAATGTCCAATAGGGATGCATCTCCCAAATTCATCAGGTTCGCCTTCATAGATATTCTGCAGGTAAACATAATTCTTGGGGATATCATCCACTGAAAAGAATTCAATTGCACCTCCATACTTCTCCGTATAGAACAATTTCATCCCATTATGCAAAAGCAGCATTTTCCGATAATCCTCCGGCAGGCGAACTGTCAGCTTTTCTGAGAGCTCTTCAATCATTGCTTCCGTTGCAGGGGAATTGAATGAGCACTTGGCATGATATCGGTCCCCGCCCAATGTGTAAAGCTCGATATCCCCATTATCATCAAACCTGGTTTTCAGCATGGCCAATACTTTCTCGATTGTATCCATGAAATGCCTCCTAAGTTTTTATCTTACTAATTCTCCGGCAATGGATGAAATCCTTTATCGGAGACCGTTTCAATCTGACATTATTCTTCTGTTGGATATGCGGCAGATACGAAAGACCTACATTCGTATTTAAAGTCTGTCAAATTTGAAACATCAGTATATTTCGTTTAAAATGAATATTGTATAAAAGAGATATACTGGAGGGGAATATATTGGTGCAAGCATACAGACATGAACCGTTTACAGATTTTTCTCAAGAAAGCAATAAGAAAGCATATCTTGAAGGACTTGAGAAAGTGAAAAGCTACTTGGGGCAAGACTATGATTTAGTAATCGGTGGAAGAAAAGTTTCCACAGAAGATAAAATTGTTTCCTATAATCCCGCAAAAAAAGAAGAAGTGATCGGCCGTGTTTCCAAAGCAAGCCGTGAATTGGCTGAAGAAGCAATGGTGGAAGCGGATAAAGCATTCCAAACTTGGAAAAAGGTTAAACCTGAATCCCGTGCTGACATCCTTTTCCGTGCTGCTGCAATCATTCGCCGCCGCAAGCATGAATTCTCGGCATTGATGACTAAAGAAGCAGGAAAGCCATGGAATGAAGCGGATGCAGATACAGCTGAAGCAATCGATTTCCTTGAGTACTATGCCCGTCAAATGCTGAAATTGAAAGACGGAGTGCCTGTAGAAAGCCGTCCGGGCGAGTTCAACCAATATAATTACATGCCGCTTGGAGTGGGCGTCATCATTTCCCCATGGAACTTCCCGTTCGCAATCATGGCAGGAACAACAGTGGCTGCAATCGTAACAGGGAACACAGTCCTTCTGAAACCTGCTTCGACTACTCCAATCGTAGCTGCGAAGTTTGTTGAAGTTATGGAGGAAGCTGGCCTTCCTGCAGGCGTATTGAACTTTGTTCCGGGAAGCGGTTCTGAAGTGGGAGACTACTTGGTTGACCATCCGAAAACACGCTTTATCTCCTTCACTGGTTCACGTGATGTAGGCATGCGCATTTTTGAACGTGCATCTAAAGTGAATCCTGGACAAATCTGGCTGAAACGCGTAATCGCTGAAATGGGCGGTAAAGATACAATCGTTGTTGATAAAGATGCGGATCTCGAATTAGCGGCACAAAGCATTGTGAAATCAGCATTCGGATTCTCTGGGCAAAAATGTTCTGCCTGCTCACGTGCTGTAATCGTAGAAGATGTGTATGACCAAGTGTTGGAGCGCGCTGTAGAATTGACAAACGCCCTGACAATCGGCGATCCGGAAGATCCAAACAACTACATGGCGACTGTAATCGACCAGTCTTCATTCAAGAAAATCATGGGCTACATCGAAATCGGCAAAGAAGAAGGAAAATTGATGACTGGCGGAGAAGGGGACGACTCCGTAGGATACTTCATCAAACCAACAATATTCGCTGATGTAGATCCTGAGGCACGCCTTATGAAAGAAGAAATCTTCGGGCCTGTCGTGGCATTCGCAAAAGCAAAAGATTTCGATCATGCGCTTGATATTGCGAACAACACAGAGTACGGCTTGACTGGCGCTGTAATCAGCAACAACCGTGCAAACATCGACAAAGCACGTGAAGACTTCCATGTCGGAAACCTTTACTTCAACCGCGGCTGTACGGGAGCAATTGTTGGATATCAGCCATTCGGCGGTTTTAATATGTCTGGTACAGATTCAAAAGCTGGCGGCCCAGACTACCTTACTCAGCATATGCAAGCTAAAACAACATCTGAAACATTCTAATGCATTTTATAGAAACCGCCCTTTAGGGGGCGGTTTTCCTATGCCGTTGAACAAAACGTATGCTCC
>CAKQBC010000194.1 GCA_934215995.1 uncultured Bacillus sp.
GTATAGCATGGCCGACTTCGTGGGCCGCCACCGCAATGGCTGCCAATGAATGACTGTGATAATTATCTGTTGATAAGCGGACTGTCTTGCTCCGCGGATCGTAATGGTCGCTTAAGATTCCTCTTGTCTCTTCAATGCGGACGTTATAAAGCCCGTTGTCATCCAGTATTTTGCGTGCTGTTTCAGCCCCGGTTAAGCCGGTTGAGGAAGCAACTTTTGAGTACTTATTATAAGTACCTTTAACTTTCATCTGAGCCCAGATTGGGATTATGATGATAATCGCCATGTAAATCAAGTAGTAGCCCATCTTTACCTCCTGAATCGGTGTTTTGATTTAATTGTAGACAGAAAATGTTTATGCTGTCAATCATTGAGGTTTTCCTTTTTTTCCAAAGCTTTTTTATCGCCCTTATATTTTCTCCAGCCGACATACGACAGCGTTCCGATAATTATGCTGCCTGTCGAGATGATGACCCACCACAGGGAAGGATCTGCTTCGTCCTCTTTTTTGCCTTCGAATATCTTTTCCATGTCATACATCAGATGATCGATTTCCCGCTGGCTTCCGGGATTCTCGAAAATGACTGGGCTATACTGGTCCAAGTATTCGAATCTGGCATTCAGAGTCTGGATCGCTTCCTCGCCGAGGTCGACACGAAGGCTGTAATAAATCAGGTCATATTGGTTGAGAAGCTCATTCATATGGGAGTAATAATATTGTTGGTTCTGTTCATTGACTGCCTTTCTCACTTGGGCAAATGTGTTGATCATCCTGTCCTCCATATGGGTCCATAACGGATCCTTCTGGGATTTGACGGCATCAACAACCAATCGCAGCTTCGTCACAGAATTCACTTTTTGCTCATACGCATGCGCTTCATTATTGATTGACTTAATGGCTTCCTCATAGGCTGAAAGCGTTGCCCTCAGCTGGTCCAAATTCATCGCATCCCCTTCAGCTGTCCATTCAAGCAGTTCATCCGAGAACTTGTTCAATAATTGCTCTGCTTCCTTATAACGCTTAATTGTCACTAACCTTAATGCCTCATCCGCCTTGCTATCCAATTTATCGATCTTTGAAGAGGTGTCCGCATCTGCGGACAATTGGAATGAAATGAATAGTAGGAAAACGAAGAACACTATGAATGATTTTTTCAACATACCCTTGTCCCTCCTCTTTCATACTAGATATATGAATGAGAAGGGCTGAATAGACCAGCTCGGTCCGATTTTAAAAACGCAGAGTCCAACGTGCCCTTTTTACGCAGAAATAATAGCATAAATAGATGGACAGGACACTGAGCCAAAAGGTTCCATACCCGATTTGATCCATATAAATGGACAGTGATCCGTATTGCGGCATTTGCCCGAATACATAGTCGATTATTTCATTATGTAATGTAAATACGGCGGCTACCGCGAGATGCCACGTTTTAATCCGGTAAAAAGGCGAATACAGCAGGCCTTGGATTGCCATTGCCAAATGGGATGCCATCAGCATGTATCCGGTCCAATGCAGGCCGCCTTCGACAAACAGTGTCAGCAGATTCATGATGACAGCCCATATTCCGTATTTAAACAGCGAAATGAAGGCTAGCGCCTCAAATAAACCCCAATTTTTCCCGAGCAAAAAAGCAACCAGGACAAACACAAAAAACAGGCAGGCAGTCGGGCTATCCGGCACAAACGGAATAAAAACCGGCTCCGTGCCCGCAAGCTGCGCCTCGTACCATATGTATCCGTAAATCGTTCCGAATATATTAATCACCAATAATAATTTGATAAACCATTTGCTCCTAAGAAGCACATATACCATATCCATCGGCATACTCTCCAACACATCCCTTTCTTGGCAAGCGCAGACTTTCCATAAAAGTTTATATGTCCTATACTACCTGTTATTGGCCGGCAAAGGAAGAACCTTCTTCACGGGCATTCCTGTGTCCTGCCTACCCTGCTATCAATGCAGGTTCTATTTCGAAGAAGCTGCGGCCAATGAATGCGAATAAAAAAAGCTAACGACCTGGCATATGTCGTTAGCAGATTGCAACACTATTCTATTCTTCTTCTTCTTGGCCGATGTTAGCGATGAATGCAGAAAGCTGCTGCAATTGCTCATCTGTGCCTTTGAAGATGTCTGCAGGCATCGTGCCTATACCATTCACTGCGATATCGGCAATTTCCTCTTCAGTCAATCCCGTTTCATTCAATGCAGGAGCAGCCCCGCCTTCAAGGTTGCCGCCATGGCAGCCTATACAGCCTTGCTCCTGATAGACGGCGTAACCGGGATCTTCCTGATTAATTTCAGGCCCAAGGACGATTTCTCCTTGTTTCTTGGCAGTTTCCCAGTCATGCTGGTCAACTGAAGCCCACGTCAGGTAGAAGATGCTCGCAACTGCCAGCAACATGAATCCAGTCGCCAGCGGACGTTTGGATGGGCGCCTTTCAGGCCCGCGGTCAATGAACGGTGCAAGCAACAGCGCTCCGAAAGCAAGCCCCGGCATAATGATGGAACCAACGACGTTATACGGCCCAGAAGCATATGTGTATTTCAACAGCTGGTATAAGAAAAGGAAATACCAGTCCGGCAATGGAATGTAACCGGACGCAGCCGGATCAGCCACTTTTTCCAAGGGGGATGGATGTGCTACGCACAAACATAAATATCCCACAAGGAATACAGCACCTACCATCCATTCTTTCAGAAGGAAGTTCGGCCAGAACGCTTCCGTTTTGCCAGGGTATTCCGAGTAATCTTTCGGAATATTTGGTTTACGTTCGGCGGAGATACGGGAATCCCCGACGAACTTCATACCTTTACCTCGATGCATGTACAATCCCCCTCCTTTTTTAAAAGGTGTGTATTTTCAAATAATTTTGTGCAAAGTAATTCTTATAGCGGGCCAGAAATCCCCTGTTTACGTATCATAAGGAAGTGGGCGGCTATTAAGGCAAGCAATCCGGCTGGCAGGAAGAATACATGGATCGCGAAGAAGCGGGTCAGCGTCTGTGCCCCTACGATTGTGGCATCACCAGCAAGCAGAATTTTGATCTGTTCCCCGATCAGCGGAACCGATCCGGCAATTTCAAGTCCAACCTTTGTCGCGAACAGCGCCTTCATATCCCAAGGCAGCAGGTATCCTGTGAAACCAAGGGCCAGCATGATGAAGAAAATCAGAACTCCGACAATCCAGTTCAATTCACGCGGTTTTTTGTAGGCACCCTGGAAGAATACGCGCAACGTATGTAGGAACATCATGACGATTACCAAGCTTGCGCCCCAGTGGTGCATCCCCCGGACGATTTGGCCGAAGGCCACTTCATTCTGAAGATAGTAGACAGATTCCCAGGCATTCTTGATATCCGGCACATAATACATGGTCAAGAACATCCCGGAAAGGATTTGGATGACGGTTATGAAGAATGTCAATCCCCCGAAACAATAGACAAATGCTGAAAAATGATGAGCGGGATTGACATGCTCAGGAACTTCATGGTCTGCGATATCTCGCCACAGCGGCGTAATATCAAGACGCTCATCAACCCAGTCATAGATTTTGTTAAGCAATTATTACGCCCCCTTTATTTGGCAGTGTTTGGCTTAGTCGCCCCTAATTTAATAATCCCGTCCTCAACTTTCACTTCATACATATCCAATGGACCTTGAGGTGGTGTTCCTGCAATGTTTACGCCGTTTTTCTCGTAAAGGCCGCCATGGCAGTTACAGAAGAACATATTCGGATTTGCTTTGTCAGAATTCCAGTCGACCGTACAGCCAAGATGCTTGCATAGCGGCGACAAGGCGACTATCTCCCCTTTTTCATCCTTGAATACCCATGCGATCCTTGTCTCCTCGGATTCATACCAGGCATCGACCTGGTCGATCTTGAAACTTACACGTTCAGGCGTTTCTGTGACATCGCTTTCTTTCATTTTAGTGGCAACGAACTCCTGGTCGCTTCCACCCTTCAGAACCGGGTCAACCGCGAAACGGACCATTGGCATCAAAACTCCCGCTGCCATAAAGCCTCCTACTCCGGTCAAAGTATAGTTAAGGAATTGGCGTCTGGATACACGCTGTTTACTCATATCATTTCCCCCCTCTATCAAATAAGATCAGCCCAAAGGACATAACTCTTACAATTCTATAAAACTAGGACATAACAATGATATTACAATCTTCCATATTGGTCAATATTTGGATATCACATTTAATGGCAACAATGTGTCATTAATCCATTTTTTCCACATCAATCTTTCTTCCAGTTCTCCACGATTTTCTTGAGGGTCTGGCTGACCTGTTCCTCCATCAGCGGCCCTTTGTGCTTGTCGTCCATATGTTCAAGAGGCAGGGGCGGCACCCAAAGCAGGGAGTCCCCCAGCAGGCTGCCCTGCACTTTCCATTCCGCATCGCATGTAAGGAAGAATAGATGCCTGAATTCCTCCGCTTCCAGAGTGCCCTTCCATTTTTCGATCAATAACCGCTTTTCCTCCCTCGTCCAGCTGCTGCCGTAAGCAATCGGGGGAAGAAGGAGCACCCTGCCTTTAAATTGCTTCTCAATTTCATTCGTGAGGATCATCAGAAAATCATTCATGGAAGCGCTCTGCAGAATCCCCCCTCCAAAGTCGACCCCGGTAAGCGGGAGCAGGACAGTATCCACATACTCCTTCGAGCTTATGTACATCTCTATATCTTTCGGCTTCCACTTCATATATGTAACACTCCCTTTTCTTTGTTGAACCACTACTATGATAACACTTTTTTACATTGCAAGGCATTTATGACAAACGATTGCCCTTCAATTTAAGAAAGGCCTGATCCTTTGCACCCCATTTTTATTGCGGAACAAAAAAAGAAGCGCTGCAATTCGCAGTGCTTCGGTTCATTTATCTTTGTTCTTATACTTCTTCAGCAAATCCGTAAGCTCCATGAACGTCTTTTGATCGTGGGCATCAAGTGCATCATCAATCTGTTTCATGATCTGCTCAACCTGATAGGCATTAAGGGAATTATCAAGCATTTTTTCCGCCAGGATTTTATCCTTGTCGTTTTCCTCCCTGGAGACAGGCAGGAATGGGTTCTTTTCCAGAACGGCGGCATAATGG
>CAKQBC010000195.1 GCA_934215995.1 uncultured Bacillus sp.
ATCCACCAGGCAGCAACCTCCAGGAGATAGGAAGCTGCCTCATCGTTTTCATGATTCAGCATCGTGCCTTCCGTGAACCAATCTTCCTTTGAAGGGTCTTGCGTCCATTCATGATTCGGGCCCACCTGGTCGGCAACAAACTCAACCAGCACCTTAAGGTCACGTTCATGGGCTTCTTCCACAAGCTTTTTGAACTCTTTCATCGTGCCGAATTGTTCCTCTGTCTTGTAGAAATCCTGCACCCAATATCCGTGATAGCCTTTGTCTTCATTCTCAAATACCGGCGATAAGGAAATGGCCGTAAACCCCATGTCCTTTATGTAATCAAGTTTATCGGTCAAACCTTCAAAATCGCCGCCATTATATTCCTCAGGGTCATGTACATTCTTTTTATAGTCATTTTTGCTGTTCCCGTTATGGAAGCGGTCTATGATGATATGATAGATTGTTTCATCCTCCCATAACCGTTCTTCCTTTTCCAGGGCCTTTGCATCCGCCTGCCCAAAAAGCAGGAAAGGAATAAGCAGCAATGCCACTAGTTTTCTGTTCACCTTCTGCTCCCCCTATTCGTAAATCTTCTACCCTACTAAGATTATATCTTTCAGAAAGTAAACGCAATTGAGAAAGGTGTAAAACTTTATATAAAAAGGATTATTTTTCTACTTCAGGTTGCCGGCAACCGGCAAAAAATGGCCCGGTCGCCTATGCCCGGGCCTGACAATAAATCATGATTCAATCAGCTGTACACCATATTCATCAAACCATATATCCATCTGCGCCAGGTGGGCAAGCAGCTGCGGCCCTGACATCAGCTGGCCGAACCAGGGAACCTGAAAAGAGGAACCGCCCGATTTCACCAGCTCCTGCAGCTGCTCCTTCTTGAAAAACTCATGAAGCATGCTGCTTTTGTTTGCCAGCCGTTCAGATAACAGGGACGTCACCTTTTCCGTATAGATGGGATGATGGGTCTTCGGATAAGGGCTTTTCTTTCTATACAGCACTTCATCCGAGACGACTCCCTCCATTGCCATCCGAAGGATCCCTTTTTCCCTGTTGCCGGCCATTTTCATTTCCCAAGGGACGTTCCACACATATTCCACCAGCCTATGGTCGGCAAAAGGAACCCGTACCTCCAGGCTTGCAGCCATGCTCATCCGGTCCTTCCTTTCTAGCAGCGTCGTCATGAACCAATGCATATTGCTGTAAAAAAGCTGCCTTCTTCTTGATTCCCTGAGCGTCTCTCCATCCAGCAATGGGGTTTCTTTCATTGTCTTTTCATATTTGCTTTGGACGTAGTCCTCAATTTGGAGACGGTCATGCCAATATCCCTTCAAGAGGCCCATTCTTTCATTTGATGAACGGATCCATGGAAATCCCTCTTTATCAGCCTCAACGGAATGAAACCAAGGATACCCGCCGAAAATCTCATCTGCACATTCGCCGGACAGGCTGACGACGAAATCCTTTTTGACCTCTTTACAGAACCAGAGCAAAGATGAATCAATGTCCGCCATCCCCGGCAAATCCTTGGCAAGCACCGCTTCCCGCAAGAGATTGGCAAGCACCTCCTGGGAGATGACAGACCTTTTATGGACGGTTTCTTTCGCTTGGGATACCATTTCGATCCACGGACGGTCATCGCTCGGCTGAAAGTCATTCCCTTTATAATGAAGTTGGTTATCTTCGTAATCAATGGAATACGTGTGCAGATTCCCGAGCCCTTTCTCTTTGTAATGGCCTGCAGCGATTGCTGTTATGATGCTTGAATCAATGCCACCTGACAGAAACGTGCATAATGGCACATCCGATACAAGCTGCCTGACGATGGCGTCCTTCACAAGTGATTGCACTTTCTCCTTCGTTTCCTCAAGGCTATCTGTATGTGCTTCGCTCTTCACATCCCAATACCGCCATATTCGCTTTCCTTGTTTTGTCAATTTGATTGCATGTGCAGGACGGAGCTCATGTATGTCTTTGAATACCCCTGACCCCGGTGAATGGGATGGCCCGAGGCCGAACAGTTCGGCCATTCCCTCCCTGTCCAGAACAGCCTGAACGTCGGGGTGGGCAAGGATTGCTTTCAGTTCAGAGCCGAATACAATCCCTTTCCCGAGTTCCTTGTAGAATAACGGTTTCACCCCAAGGCGGTCGCGCGCCATGAACAATTCATCCTTTTCATGGTCCCAGACAGCAAAGGCATAGATCCCGTTCAGAAGCTCCACGGATTTTTCTTTCCATTCTATATAAGAAGTTAGGAGAACTTCAGTGTCAGAATGGCCTTTAAAGGAATATCCTTTTAGTAGCAGGTCTTTGCGCAGTTCTTCCGTATTGTATAATTCACCATTGTAGCAAATCGTAAATAAACCGTTGGCGCTCTGCCTGGACATTGGCTGCTTACCGCCTTCAGGATCTACGACTGTCAGCCTTTTATGCCCGAAGCACGCATGGCGGGCAAACCACATGCCGCTCTCATCAGGCCCTCTTTTGGACATCGACTCAGCCATTTTTTGAACGATTCCGATCTTGTTTTCCATATTGATTGAATAATCAACCCATCCAGTGATACCGCACATCCGCCTTCCACCCTCTCTTAATCATGTCGCATGCCCGAATTTCGTGCCTGATGCATGGACCGTCAATGCTTCGCCAAGCTTTCTGTCAATGTTTTTGGAAGCTCCGGCCAGCCTTTTAGGCAAAAACGCTTTTTCCGTTAAGCAACATATCCAAAACATTTTATGTGTAATAGCCTATGCAGGAAGAACTGATGTGTTAATGTCCACCTTATTTTTTGTTATACGGGGGCTTGCCTCTATCCAAACCTCCCCCAAACATCAAGTCGGCCGTGAAAGCGATGGAGAGGCGGGCAATGCTTGCCATCCGTTTCATCCATGGCTGAATTAAGCGCAGCTTTTGCTGCAAGGATTCAAATTCCTGTTTTCCATTCAATCGGGCGTTTTCGAGACTGCCCGTCCACCGCTTGCAGCCTTTCTTTTTTCCTTCATGAAAAGGAAAAACGGAGCACTTTCTTGTGGGTTATATAAGGCTGCTTGAAGAATCCCTTCATCCAGCAGTTATATTTCTGACTTAAAATGTCAACAAAAGTAGGTGAGATCTATATTTACACTCGGAGGTTACAGAAATGGATAAGCAACAAAGGGCAGAACTGATAAACCATCAATCGAGGGCGTTTACGGATGGTATTGTTGAATATATAAACGATCAATGGATATTCTTCAGCGATGAAAACGATGAAGCCTATCCATTGGAAGAATACGTAAACCAGGAAATAGAGATTTTCAGGAACAGCCGCTGGAAAAGGGGCACCCTAAGCGACACTGGGATTGTAAATGTAAGAAAGGATACTCTGTACCTTCATCATCAAGAAAAGGTCAGGATGAAAAAAAGCCTGTTATACTCTTTTGAGCATCTGCTATCGGAATTGAATGACGACTCTTTTTTCCAATTCATCATGACACTCAACTCACTCTCTTTCTCCATATATGATTGCATATACGGCTACAACCAGCTTACATTCTTAACGGACCGGGACAAGTGCAGCGGCGTGAATTTTTTCACCTTTGATAACGGCACGTGTGTATGCTCGGTCCAGCACCATTTTGTGTACTCGACAAAAGAGCATGACCGATTCGAATTCACGCAAAATACCGGAAAAAGGATTGTGATTGAAAAATTAAACCCCGTCAATTGATGGACGGTTGAATCGTGTTTTTTTTGCATCAATGCCTGCCGTGTAAACACGCAAAAAGGAACCCTGCTGCCTGAGGGTTCCTTTTTGGCTTCTGACCGCTATGTCCTCCTCTTAATGAGAGGAGACGTTCATGCATAGATTTTTTTCGAAGTCCTGGGTTGTCAGCGGCTTATCAATATAAAATCCTTGTGCATACTGGCACTCCATTTCTTTCAGCAGATGCAGTTGCTCTTCTGTTTCAACGCCTTCAGCCACTACTTTTACAGAAAGTCCCCGGCCCATCGTGATGATTGCTTTAACGATGGCGATATCAGATGTATCCAGCTTAAGATTGTTGATGAATGACCGGTCGATCTTCAAGTAATCAATCGGCAGGTCCTTCAGGTAGCTGAGCGAAGAATAGCCCGTCCCAAAATCATCAATGGATACCTTAACCCCCAGGCTCTGCAATTCCTGCATTGTAGCTATGCTGTAATTCAGGTTCACAATCATCGCTGTCTCAGTCAGCTCCAGATGCAGATCGTCCGCTTGCAGGCCTGATTGTTCAAGGGCTTCCTTCACCTGCTTCACAAAATGGGGCTGCTGGAATTGAAAAGCAGATACATTCACAGAAATCTTCAAATGCGGATTCCCGCCTTCCTGCCACTTCTTATTCTGCCTGCAGGCAGTATCCAGGACCCATGCCCCTATTTCTTCGATAATGCCCGTCTCTTCCGCGATCGGAATGAAGTCCACTGGCGATATAAGCCCCTTTTCCGGGTGATTCCACCTGATTAAAGCCTCACTGCCATATACCTTCCCCGTATCCAGTTCAACCAAGGGCTGATAGCATAAGTAAAATTCCCCGTTAAGCAGCGCCTTGCGCAATCCGCTTTCTATCTCGAACCGATGCTTTACCTGTTCATTCATTTCATTGCTGTAAAAGACGATTTTGTTCCCGCCCTGCGCTTTTCCTTTGTTCATGGCAGTATCTGCATTTTTCAACAGGCTGTCCGCTTCATTTCCGTCCTCCGGGAACATGCAGATTCCGATGCTTGATGTGATGAAAAGCTCCTGGTTATCGAAAACAATCGGCTTTGAAATACTGGAAGAGATTTCCTTAGCAAGCTTATTCAAGATATCGGCACTGACATTCTCCGTCAGGAGCAATGTGAATTTATCCCCTGCAAAACGGCCGATGAATGTCCCCGGAGGCGCCACATTTTTGATTCTGTCTGCCAGCCTGCTGAGCACCAAATCACCTGCATAATGGCCCAGGCTGTCATTGATGTTCTTGAACCGGTCAATATCAATGAAAACAACCGAGAGCTTCCTGTGCCACTTTTGCGCCTGTTCCAGTTGCTCAAGCAGCATATCGGTGAACTTGACCCGATTGGGAAGCCC
>CAKQBC010000196.1 GCA_934215995.1 uncultured Bacillus sp.
TATCAGGGCAGCCAGGTGCAAGGGCGGCACAGCAGGAAGCGGAAGGCGGGAAAATCAACATCAATTCCGCATCCGAAACGGAGTTGCAGGAGATTACGGGGATTGGGCCATCGAAAGCATCGGCTATTGTCCAGTACAGGGAAGAGCAAGGGCCTTTTTCAGCAATTGAAGACCTTATGAATATCAGCGGCATCGGGGAGAAAACATTTGAGAAGATGAAGGATCAAGTGACGATTTAATGCTGGAAATCTGCTTTGTGATAACTGGATCATCAAAAGGATTGTATGGGGGAAGCAGCTGTAAGCGTATAAATACAAGATCAGGGACCGGAAGTCCTGACTGATTGAAGTTTCACTTTTTCATGAAAAAATGTAATATGTAAGATAGAAGCAGAAGATTTTCTTGATAAGGAGAAAGGGATATGAATAGAAAAAACTGGGATCGTTACTTTATGGATATTGCCAACGTTGTAGCTACAAGAGCGACTTGCAACAGGTTAAAGGTAGGCTGCGTGATTGTAAAAGACAAGCATATCATATCAACCGGCTACAATGGTTCAATCCATGGGCATGAGCATTGTGATGAGGCAGGATGCCTGCTGAATGAAGAGGGGCGATGCATCCGGTGCCTCCATGCAGAAGAAAATAGTGTCCTGCATGCGGAACGGGCTGACCTTAAGGGTGCAACAGCCTACATAACACATGAGCCATGCGAAAAATGCGCCAAAACATTGGCCCAGGCCGGTATTGTCAGAGTTGTCTTTGAAAAAAGCTACCCGAATAAATGGAATGAAGTATTCCTGAAGGACATAGAGGTTGTCCACTTAACCTGATTTAATAGAGAGGGTAAAAGCCGTATGGTTCAATTATGCATGTCCTGATAGGACAATCCCGCCTGTAACGGCAGTTGACCCCTTAACTTGGGATAAGTGCAGCCTGGAAGAATACGTTGTTAAGGAACGGAGGTGCACGATGGTACTTTTACTGGCCGTGGCTGCCATTTTGGGCATCTCGGCCTTCTTCAGCCTGAAGATTTTCTTTTTGTGCATATTGGCGGCGGTACTCTTAGCCTTCCGCTCCACTGTCAAGAATGTGCTTCTTTTTATCTCGTTTATTCTCCTGTTTTTCCTCATCACCCTCATGCATGCCCACCTCAATCAAACCGCACTTGCGGGAAACGAAAGCCGCCAGATAGTCAGGTTTTTCGATATCCCATCCGTTGACGGATCCTCACTGCAAGCCATCGTCAAAAACAGCCGGAAAGAGAAATTGCTCCTAAAATACTACTTCAGAACCGAAAAAGAGAAAGAGAACTTTGAATCCCAATTTCGACTTGGGATGGTATGCCAAGTGGCCGGTTCCTTAGAAGTGCCATCCCCGAGCCGCAATCCGGGTGCATTCGATTATCAAGAATACTTATTCAACCAGAATATCCATTGGACCCTGACGAGCGATCAGCCGCCGCTTCAGGGCTGTATACTGGATAAGCCTACAATCGTAGAAAGAATCAAGTCAATTCGCTTAAACGGACTCAGGAAAATAGACGCAGCTTATCTCCCTGAGTCAAAAGGGTTTGCCGCTGCCCTGCTGTTCGGTGATAGCGGCATGATTGAAAAACCTGTATATAATGCGTACAAGGAACTCTCTCTCATCCACATTCTTGCAATCAGCGGCCTCCATGTTGCCGCCTTATGCGCAGGCCTAATGTTTGTGCTTGTCCGCCTGGGCATGACAAGGGAAAGGGCGAAAATGATTCTGATTTTGCTTATGCCCGTCTATGCCGTACTGGCTGGGGGAGCGCCATCTGTCCTTCGTGCGTGTGTGATGGTCATGATATTTTTGAGCTTGTCTTTATTCAGAATGAGATGCTCGGCAATGGAAATACTGGTGGTTGTTTTTTTATCATTGCTGGCCTTCAATCCGTTCTATCTTCAGAATAGTGGATTTCAACTATCCTTTTTTATCACATTCGGCCTTTTGGCCAGCAAGGACATATTGGCGCGTATGCAAGCGAAGGGGCCGCTTTTTCAGTCCCTGGTCCTTACGGTCATTTGCCAATTATGTTCAATGCCAATCATATTATTCCACTTTCATCAATTTTCATTATATGGATTTCTCTTGAACATTGTGTATATCCCCTTATTCACCGTTTGCCTCCTGCCCCTGACGATCTTTAGTTTTTTCTGGTCGCTTCTTCATCTTCCTCTCCAGCCGCTTTTCTTTAATCTAATGGAATATCTCTTCAAATGGAGCAGCGATGCAGCGGAAATGGCCTCACGGATGCCGCTCTCTTCGCTTACATTCGCTAAGCCTTCCCTGTTCTTTGCGGTGATGCTGTTCTGCGGCATCCTCGCCTTATTCTATTTCTGGAATGCCCGGAATAAAAAATATCTGCTTTGTACGGGCTTCATTTGCATTTCGTTGCTTTTGATCCAATACAACAAGCAATTGTGGTCACCGTATGGTGAGGTCATTTTCATTGATGTCGGACAGGGGGACTCGATTCTGGTTAAACAGCCGTTTGGAGGGGATGTCTATCTGATCGACACAGGCGGCATTCTTAGATTCGGCGAAGAGGAGTGGCAAATGAAAAGCAATATTTTCGAGCCCGGTGAACATATAGTCGTCCCCTTTTTGAAAAGCAAGGGAATCAGGGCGATCGATAAATTAATCCTTACGCATGATGACCAGGATCATATTGGCGGAGCGGCTGCTGTCCTGAAAGGGATTGACGTGAAAGAAGTAGTCATTCCGGAGGCGCTGAAGAAGGATTTCGGGACAACGAAATTCATAAAAGAAGCTGTGGAACAAGAAATTCCGATCAAAATGCTTAAAACCGGTGACGGATGGAAGAAAAGGGGTGACTCTTTCGCTGTGCTGCATCCGGACACATATAAAGGCGATTCAAACGAAAGCTCTTTAGTCTTATACGCAAGGATCAATGAATTGAACTGGCTGTTCACGGGCGATTTAGGCAAGGAGGGAGAGGCGGAATTGATGAGGGAATGGCCAAAGCTCGATATAGACATCCTGAAGGCTGGCCATCATGGGAGCAACACATCCAGCTCGGCAGACTTTATTGATTCTTTGAAATTAAAGGCCGCCATTATCTCGGCCGGGGAAAATAACCGCTACGGCCATCCGCATGCGGAAGTGGTGGAAACATTTGAAGACAGGGGGATTCAAACGTTCAGGACAGATGAAATGGGAGCTGTATCCTACACATATTTGTTCCGGAGAGGAACCTTTACGGCGGAATTGCCATAAGATGTGGTGTATACGTTATGAGGTCATGCAATTATCCTGCGATCTAAGGCCGGGGCTGTGGACGGTCATTTTGCAAGCGTACAGCAGGGGCAAGAAAGATCGATAAATAAAAAACGACCCCCGCTTGCGGTGGGAGGTCTGCTAGCTTTATGAACCGATGAAATGAATGACTGTTCCGATGATGAACATTGTTGCAAAAAAACCGAATGAAACAATGAATCCTACTGCTGAATCAGAAACATCATTACGTTTCGTCTGGACGTCCTTTTCAAAAGTATTCATTTCCATCCCTCCCTTTCGATACTTTTATCAGTATAGACTATTGATGGGAAAAAATCTACAATTTACCAATTGGGATTGTCTTTTCTAGAAAGAGTTGTCACAAATAATCTACAAAGCGCGGGCAAAAATATAAGTACAGAACCATTGCAGGCAAAGGGTTTGTTTAACCGCAGAGGGCATAAGTTTCCGGGGCTTATCATTCTGCGTTCATATAGATGCAAGGGGCCGCCCTTTACAGGATGGCCCTTTAAATTAATCTTGATTAATGGCCCAATCATCGATACCATATATGTTATCTATGTGTTAAATGAGGCGATTTAGTAATGGCATTTCAATTATGGAAGCAGATACAGAAAAAAGTATTTGCGCCAGTTTACTTACTTACAGGAACCGAAACTTTCCTGATCAGGGAAACTATACATAAAATAGTCGAGAACGGATTTACAGAGGAAGAAATGGAATTCAATATATCCAGTTTCGACCTTGAAGAAACGCCTGTGCAGATTGCGCTTGAAGAAGCTGAAACATTCCCTTTCATCGGTGAAAGAAAACTGGTGATCCTGAATAATCCGAGTTTCCTTACGGCAGAGAAACAGAAGGAAAAGATTGAGCATAATGTGCAAATGCTTTTGGATTACCTGGAGAATCCATCCCCATTCTCGATCGTTGTCTTTTCCGCTGCGTATGAAAAACTCGATGAACGGAAAAAAGTAACGAAACAGCTGAAGAGAACGGCCGAAGTGCTGGAAGCGAAAAAAATGAAGGACCAGGAGCTTGTTGCCTGGGTAAAGGAGCAGGCCGAGTTGAACGGTGTTACCTTCGAAGGCGACGCGCTTACCCGGTTTATCGCAACATCAGGGCAAAATCTGATGCTGCTTGCAAATGAGATACAGAAGATGTCCCTGTACGTGGCGGAAAGGAAAGTGATCACCGAAACAGTGGTGGAAGAGCTTGCATCGAAATCACTTGAGCAGAACATCCTGAACCTTGTCGATTTCATATTGGGACGGAGAACCGTACAGGCAATCGAGCTGCTTCAATCGTTAATCAGCCAAAAAGAAGAGCCGATTAAAATACTGGCATTGATGGCCTCCCAAATCCGGTTGATTTATGTATCGAAGGATCTTGCGAGAAAGGGATACGGCCAGCAAAAAATTGCCGGTATGCTGAAAGTCCACCCATTCAGGATCAAACTGGCATTGGAAAAGGCTGTCTCCTTCCATCAGGAAGACCTGATGAAGTTCCTCGATATGATTGCCGATGCCGACTATAAAATGAAGACCGGCCAGATGGACAAAATCCTGCTGCTTGAAATGATTATCCTGCAGATTGGCGGAAGCAACAGGCAATATCAATAAATAGAAAAGCTCCCATGACGGGAGCTTTTCAGTTTGTAGACAAATACAATTTCGAGCATTTTTCTTTGAAATTGCACATCAGACTGATTGAAAACGCTTGTCAGTCGAGGCGCGCCGAGACCCTAGAAGACGCGAATAGAACAATTAAGGAACGTAAGCTAAAGACGTCGCGTC
>CAKQBC010000197.1 GCA_934215995.1 uncultured Bacillus sp.
CATAATGTTACAGATTAGAATTATTACTATGTAATAACGTAACAAAAGAACAGTCTATCTTCAAGTAATTTGTTCAGAAAGAAGGAAAAACATGAAACTTAAGAATTTTTTCCCTGCCATTATTCTAATCGGCTTCGGCCTCTATTATTTTCTGGGCGAATCCAGCCTCCTTATCCTGAAACAGTATATCGGGTTTCCTGCCATATTATTGATCATTGGCATTGCTTTTCTCATTCAGGCGTATAAAGGCGGACATAGCGACAGCATACTTCCCGGCGTAATTTTCACCGGAATCGCCCTGCAGCTTCATTTCTCCGAAGCCCTTCAATCATACTCAGAAATCGGAAAATTTCTTTTCATTATATCCGTAGGACTATTCCTGCAGACTATGAAGTCAAAAGCAGGATTACTGCCGGTAGTGCTGATGTTTTCGCTTTCCCTGCTGCTTTTGTTTGAGCAATTTCTGTTTGGCGCCTCCGGTTTCCCGAAATTCATTATCACTGATACGGTTACTTTTTCATTGGAGCCCTTGCTTCTGATCGTGACAGGCATTGTCCTGCTCTTCTTTAAGAAATAAAAGAGGCGCGCAACGAGCGGGACTCCCATTCGCATGCTGAATGGTTGGGCTTACATACAGGCAGCTTAAGAAACGGGGCATATATATAGAAAAAAGTCCCCTGTTTATACTGATTTGCTTAAGACTCTGTTGTGTTATTCCCTTTTCGAAAAAGCATAAACTAACAGTTTTTCCAGTTCGCAGGGGTAAGGGAGAAAGGATCATGAATCCTGAAAAGAAAAAGATGATGGCGCTTGTGGCCCTGTCCCTGTCCGGTTCTTTTCAATTGTTCTTCCTCTTCATAATTGGGCCTATGTTTCAGGAAGCCTCCTTTTTATTGATTGTCCTGTCCTTATTTCTTGTGTTCAGCTGCCTTCCCTTTACAGTGGACCAATCCAAAGAACATAAATACCGGTTTCGGATTGCCGGAGCAGCACTTTTGCAGGCAAGCACCTGTATATTGCTCTTAGGTGGATAAAAAAACAGAACTGCGAATCGCAGTTCTGTTTTTTCATATGCATCGGCTTACATCCGGGCCTGCAATGCTTTCCAGGCGTCGTCTTTGCCAAGGCCTGTCTCGGATGAGAACAAAATGATTTCATCTCCGGCTTCGAGGCCCAATGTTTCCTTTGTGACTTTCAGATGCTTTTGCCATTTGCCTTTCGGAATCTTATCCGCTTTTGTGGCAATTACGATGCATGGGATTTCATAATGCTTAAAGAACTCGTACATCATCACGTCATCCTTTGTCGGCGGATGGCGAAGATCGACAATCAGAAGCGCTGCCTTCAATTGCTCCCTTGAGGTCAGATACGTTTCGATCATTTTCCCCCAGGCGGCTCTTTCCGTTTTCGAAACCCTGGCAAACCCATAGCCGGGAACGTCGACAAAATGGAACGTCTCATTAATCAAGAAGAAGTTCAGCGTTTGCGTCTTCCCCGGCTTGGATGATGTCCGCGCCAGATTTCTCCTGTTAAGCATTTTATTGATGAATGACGATTTCCCGACGTTTGAACGGCCCGCCAGTGCAAATTCGGGAAGGTCGCCTTCCGGATACTGCTCTTTTCTAACAGCGCTAATTACGATGTCTGCGCTTGTTATTTTCATTTACTTTCCTCCTACCAATGCTAGCTCCAATACCTCATCTATAGACGAAACAGGATGGAATTCCAACTCGTTCCGAATACTTTCAGGTATATCATCTATGTCTTTTTCGTTGTCTTTCGGAAGAATGATCGTTGTCAATCCTGCCCTATGGGCGCTCAAGGTTTTCTCCTTAAGGCCGCCGATCGGCAGTACACGTCCCCGCAATGTGATTTCGCCTGTCATGCCGACTTCACGGCGGATCGGTTTGCCTGTCAGCGCGGAAACAATCGCTGTCGCCATTGTTATTCCCGCCGATGGCCCGTCCTTCGGCACGGCTCCCTCAGGGACATGGATATGAATATCATGCTTCTCATAAAAATCTTCTTTTATTCCAAGGTCGCTCGCCTTTGACCGGACGCAAGTCAATGCCGCCTGAGCCGATTCCTTCATGACATCGCCCAATTTACCAGTTAAGGATAGCTTTCCTTTTCCGGATGAAAGGGATACTTCAATCTGAAGCGTATCTCCCCCCACGGCAGTGTATGCTAAACCAGTGGCAACACCTACTGTATCATCTTTTTCAGCCTGGCCATAGCGGAATTTCTTCTTGCCAAGGAAATCCTCCAGATTTTTCGAGGTGACGATGACCCGCTTCTTCTCACCGGACACGATGATTTTAGCGGTCTTTCTGCAGATACCGGCCAACTGGCGTTCAAGGCTCCGGACACCTGCTTCTCTTGTATGGTAACGGATGATGTCCATAATCGCTTCGTCCTTCAATTGAAGCTGGGACTTGCTTAATCCATGCTCCTTGATCTGCTTAGGAAGCAGGTGGTTTTTAGCGATATGGAGCTTTTCGATTTCAGTATACCCTGCAATCGTAATGATTTCCATCCGGTCCCTCAGAGGTCCCGGTATCGTTGCCAGGTTATTTGCTGTGGCGATGAACATGACATTGGAGAGATCATATGTCTCCTCGATGTAGTGGTCGCTGAAATTATGGTTCTGCTCAGGATCCAATACTTCGAGCATCGCTGATGAAGGATCTCCCCTGAAATCATTGGACATCTTATCGATTTCATCAAGCAGGAATACCGGATTGATCGTACCCGCCTTTTTCATCCCCTGAATAATGCGGCCCGGCATCGCGCCGACATATGTCCTTCTATGGCCGCGGATTTCCGATTCATCACGGACGCCTCCGAGGGAGACCCTGACAAAGTTGCGGTTCAGGGATGCGGCAATCGATTTCGCCAAGCTTGTTTTCCCCACTCCCGGAGGCCCGGCAAGGCAAAGGATCGGCCCTTTTAGGGATTTCGTCAATTGCTGGACAGCCAAATATTCCAGCACGCGTTCTTTTACCTTTTCAAGGCCGTAATGCTCTTCATTGAGTATTTTTTCAGCCTTATGCAGGTTATGGTCATCCTTTGTGGCCTTCGACCATGGCAGGGAGACAAGCCATTCAATATAGTTTCGGATCACTGAACTTTCAGCTGAGCTGGAAGGGACCTTCTCGTACCGGTCGAGTTCCTTCAGAGCAGCGACCTTCACATGTTCAGGCATGCCGGCTTGTTCGATTTTTTCCAGCAGGATGCTGATTTCCCCTGTTTTTCCTTCTTTATCGCCAAGCTCCTTCTGGATCGCTTTCATTTGTTCACGCAGGTAGTATTCCTTTTGTGTGCGTTCCATCGAACGCTTGACCCGCTCTCCGATCTTCTTCTCAAGCTGGACGATTTCCCGTTCATTGTTGATGTATTCAATGACAGTCGAAAGCCTTTCCTTGATATCAATGGCCTCTAAGATCTCCTGTTTCCCTTTGATCTGCAGCGGCAGATGGGAAGCTACGATATCAGCCAGGCGGCCCGGTTCTTCAATATCCGCAGTGGAAGTATAGAGTTCGTTGGAATTCTTCTTCGACATTTTGACGTATTGCTTGAATGAGGCAAGCAGCGTTCTCATCAATGCCTGATGTTCTGCGTCCTTCACAACTGGATCTGGATATTCTTTCAATGAAGCAGATAAATATGTATCATGATCGATATATGAAACAGCCTCCGCCCTTTTCAAGCCTTCAACTAGCACACGGATTGTCCCGTTAGGCAATTTCAGCATCTGTTTCACTTTCGTCAATGTACCCATTTTATATATATCATTTTCATCAGGCTCTTGAACCGATGTATCGATTTGGGTGGCAAGAAAAATCAGATGATCATCCACCATAGCCTTCTCTAATGCCTGGATGGATTTTTCTCTTCCTACATCTAAATGAAGGACCATTGTCGGATAAACAATCAATCCTCTCAGAGGGAGGAGGGGGATGATGAGTTCATTATTTTTTGTCATACCTGGCACCTCCAATATTTATTACTGTTCTTTCACCAGTCTGTACTAATTTTATCTTATTTACCATTGACTGTCTAATAAGTTAGCATAAAGTCACTCTTTGATTATCAAGGGTTTTCCGTTCATTTAATAGCGAACCAGACTCTAGTGCGCAAGTTTCCCATAGGCCAAATAGCCTGTTTGAAAGAAACAGCAGAAACCCGCCGGCTGTGTATATTGAAATGGAGCTGCCCTATCTTTCCGATTCCCCATTCTCCATCCAGTAAACCAGCTTCATCCGATTGACCGCGCAAAACAGGCTGATTCCGGAACAGAACCAGCCTTTTTCTTATAGTAGTTTTTCTTTTGGCATTGCCTGCAACTCCGGCATGGGCTGCGGGAGAGATACATCCCTTTTCAAGGCATATGTCAACACTTGTTTAAAATGTGTGACGGGAATGATTGTGATGTCTTTGAAGTCCTTCAGCAGCGCCTGCATGTTTTCATCCGGGACAATGACCGTCTTCACACCGGCATGTGCGGCCGCCTTCACTTTCGCATAAACGCCGCCTATTGGCTTGACGCCGCCATGGATGCTGATTTCGCCAGTCATAGCAACCGTGTTGTGGACTGGGATTTTATAAATCGCAGAATAGATCCCCGTCGCCATCGCAATGCCCGCTGACGGTCCGTCGATCGGAATGCCTCCCGGAAAATTGACATGGATATCAAATGAACCGGCAGGCACACCCATTGAACGGAGCACAGTCACGACATTCTCGATTGAGCCCTTCGCCATGCTTTTTCTCCTGATAGATTTTCCGCTTCCGCCGATGCTCTCTTCCTCAACAATGCCTGTTATGGTAATGTTGCCTTTTTCCTCGGCAGGAATGACAGTAACTTCTATTTCAAGAAGGGCACCGCTATTCGGGCCATATACGGCAAGCCCATTGACAAGCCCGATCTTGGACTCTTCCGCAATCTTCTTTTCCATGCGGGGATTAAGCTGGCTGCTTTGGACGACCCATTCAATATCTTCATCCTTTATGTAGTCACGCTGATCGGTGATTGCAAGTCCGGCGGCTATTTGCACCATATTGAC
>CAKQBC010000198.1 GCA_934215995.1 uncultured Bacillus sp.
TTGAAAAAGAATAAGCCATGCACACTGCCGGCTTATCTCCCCCGGACGGCTTCCTCCATAAGCTTATAAAGTCTGTCCGCTGCATCCGGCACGCCGAGGCTTTTCGCCCTTTTTCTCATCTCTTCCGTCTTTTCCCTAGACAATAGGATTTCATCTATTGCTGACAGCAGGCTTTGGGCATTCAGGTCTTTTTCAAGGATTTTCACAGCCGCATCCTTGTCGGCCAGGGAATCCGCATTTTTTTCCTGATGGTTGTTCGTAACGTATGGGCTCGGAATCAGGATGCTTGGCACGCCGAGCGCTGTCAGTTCAGCCAATGTTGTGGCTCCTGACCTGGCGACAACCAAATCCACTCCAGCCAGAATCTCAGGCATGTTGTGAATGAACGGCTTCACTACAACGTTCGGAGGATTGCCAACCAATTTCATCTCCTCAACTACTTTGTCATAGTGGACATCCCCTGTAACATAAAGAAGCTGGTACGGTTTCTCCGCAATTTGCGCCATGCCTGCCAAAATAGCATCATTGATCGGCCTTGCTCCCCTGCTTCCGCCGACAACAAGCAGTGTCGGCTTATCAGTCCGGAGCCCTGCAGTCTCAAGCCCTTTCTTTCCCGTTCCCGCATAAGCCAATACTTCCTGCGCGCGCGGGTTCCCTGTCAAAACTGTTTTATTTTCAGGAAAGAACCCTATCGCCTCCTCAAAACAGACAGCGACCTTTGAAGCGTATCTGCTCAAAAACTTATTGGTCAATCCAGGAACGCTATTTTGCTCATGGATGAGTGTCGGGATTCCCATTTTCGCCGCAGCATACACAACAGGGCCGCAAACATAGCCACCTGTCCCAATAACGATATCAGCATTGAATTCTTTCAGGATTCTTTTGCTGTCGCTTACTCCTTTAAAGAAACGCATAACGGTCTTAATGTTTTCCAATGATAATTTCCTTTTAAATCCGGTAATATGTATAGATTTAAATTCAATTCCTTCACGAGGTACAAGATTGCTTTCCAGACCTTTTGTTGTCCCAATATATAAAAAGGAACAATCCTTATGTTTCTTTTGTATTTCCCGAACTAATGCAAGCGCTGGGTAAATATGTCCCCCAGTTCCTCCGCCGCTAATAACAATCTTCATATAGTCACCTCATACTAAATATCACAATAATGTTTTTGGGCATAACGCACCTTATATATACCTCATTTTACTATATTGTAAACCTCAATAGAAGAGCCACTCCCCTTCATTCCCTTGAAAAACAGCTCTTTTTTTATTGTTATTGCCTTGCAAATCAAAGAACCGATTCTTATCAATTCCCTCTTACGCCCAATTTTTGATGATGAAAGCAGAAGAGACAAAAGCAAAAAACCCCAGAAATTGGGGTTTCTGAAACAACGCCTCTTTTAATCAGTTTAAGCTGTGCAGCAATTGCGGGCGGCACCACTATACCTGGGTTTCTCCTCAGCCATAAAGCTGAAATAAAAATCTAAATGGATTTTTTAATACTTAGAATACCTGCTTATATTCAGCAGCACACCCACAGCCATCAGCATAAGGGTCAATGAAGACCCTCCGTAGCTCAAAAAAGGCAGTGTAATGCCGGTGACGGGAATCAGGCCGGTGACAACACTTATATTGATCATGACCTGTATGGCAACCATGCTGACAATTCCGACCGCAAGGAAGCTCCCGAATAAATCCGGTGCCCCAAGTGCAATCCTGATCCCTCTCCAGAGCAGGAGGGAAAAGAGAAGCAACACGAAGCTTCCTCCGATGAAACCAAGTTCCTCGGAAAGAATCGCAAATATAAAATCCGTCTGCGGTTCCGGCAGATAGAAAAATTTCTGCCTGCTCTGCCCCAGCCCCAGCCCGAATAATCCCCCCGGCCCGATGGCGAGCAAGGATTGGATAATTTGAAAGCCGCTTCCAAGCGGATCTTCCCATGGATCCAAAAAGGATGTAATCCTCTTAATGCGGTATGGGGCCGAGGCCACAAGCGCCACAAATCCCGCCAATCCTATGACACCGAGCCATACAAAATGCGAAATCCTTGCCCCTGCCACAAAGATCATGACAATACATGTTCCTACCATTACCGTTCCTGTTCCCAGATCGGGCTGGAGCATAATCATGGCAAAGGCAACAAATACTATGCCAAGTGATGGGGCGAGGCCTTTTTTGATCGTTGTTATATGCTTTTGGTGCTCCGAAAGAAACTTTGCCAGAAACGCGATCATAGCCAACTTCGTGAATTCGGATGGCTGGATGGAAAAAGCCCCGACACCGATCCAGCTCCTTGATCCATTCCGTTCCATCCCTATTCCGGGAATCAAGACAGCCACTAATAATATAAAGCAAAAAATGATGCCCGCTTTCGCCCATGAACGCCATGACCAATAATCGATATTCATGATCAGGAACATTGCGGCAACCCCGACACCGGCGAAAAGCAGCTGTCTTTTGGCAAAGAAAAAAGAATCGTCGAATTTGTAGGCAGCCCAAACGGCACTTGCGCTATATACCATAATCAGACCGATTGAAAGCAGCGCCAAAGTAGTGATGATCAATAATAAATCAGGCTGGCTTTTTTTATGCACGTTTACACACCTCTGAAAGGACGTATTAGAGCTTGCCCTAAATCCCTACAAAAAAAAGATCTTAACAACAATGGACACTAAATCAAAAATACCTGATCATACTTTTGCGATAAGTTGTCCTAAGTTGTTAAGATCTCTTCTGACAGGGCATAGTATCCGGAAGATAAGCGGCATTCACCTATTATTCTTCCTTCTGTGAACAAGCTTCTATACTAGCTTATGCACAGCATTGACAAACATGTCTCCCCTGGCTTCAAAAGTTTTGTATTGGTCCCAGCTTGCGCATGCGGGTGAGAGAAGGATGCAGTCTCCCTCTTCAGACAGGCCGTAAGCGACAGGTACAGCTCCTTCCACATTATCGGCTCTCTTGACCTCGGATATACCTGCAGCTTTCGCTACTCTCTCAATCTTTTCGGCGGTTTGTCCGAATGTGATCACTGCTTTGACATTTTTCAGTACAGGAATCAGTTCATCGAACTCATTCCCCCTATCCAGGCCGCCCGCCAAAAGGATTGTAGGCACTTCGAATGATTCAAGAGCCTTTGTTGCCGCAAGTATATTTGTCGCCTTTGAATCATTGTAGAACTTTCTTCCGTTGATTGTAGCTACATACTGCAAGCGATGGCGCACCCCTTCAAAAGTGGAGAGCACTTGATGGATGGCATCGTTCCCGACGCCTTTAAGCTTGCACACAGCGACAGTTCCAAGAATATTCTCAAGATTGTGCTGTCCAGGCAGAACTATATCTTCTATCGCTATGACCTTTTCGCCCTGGAACATGATCCAGCCATCAGCAATGCACGCTCCCTCCTCAAGGACAGCCTTTGTCGAAAACGGAATCAGGCGGGCATTCGAGCCGGCGGCAATCGCTTTTGTCTCCTCCTGGTCGGCATTATAAACGAGGTACTGTTCAGGACCCTGATTTTTCGTGATATTGCTCTTGGCTTTGCAATACTCCTCAAATGTCCCATGGTAGTCGATATGGGCCGTATAAAGATTTGTGATCAAAGCAATCTCCGGCGTGAAAGTCGGCGTGCCCATCAATTGGAATGATGACAGCTCCATCACAATCGTATCAGAAGAACAGGCATCCATTGCCACTCCTGATGCTACTTGTCCGATATTCCCTGCGATCAGCGGATTTTTATTCCCTGCTTCAAGGATTTTATGGATTAGCGTTGTTGTGGTCGTCTTGCCGTTTGTTCCCGTGATGCCGATGATCGGCGCTTCACTGATTTGGTAGGCAAGCTCAACTTCTGTCAGAACCGGGATGCCCCTTTCCACCGCCCCTTTAATCAGAGGGTTAGAATATGGGATCCCCGGGTTTTTGACGATGAATTGAAACCCTTCATCCAACAGATCGAGAGGGTGATCACCGCAGATGACCTTAATCCCCTGTTCAATCAACCCTTGCGCTTCAGGATTCTCCGAAATCGGCTTTTTATCATTGACCGTCACGAAAGCCCCAAGCTTATGAAGCAATTGCGCAGCGCATACGCCGCTTTTTGCCAGGCCAAGGACCAGGACTTTTTTTCGCAAGTACGTATCCGGTGTTTTCATTACATCCACACCTCCAAATAGATTCCAAGGACAGCCAAGCATAGGCCTACAGACCAGAATGTAACGACGACGCGCCATTCCGACCACCCGGAAAGTTCATAGTGATGGTGCAGCGGACTCATTTTGAAGATGCGTTTGCCGGTCGTCTTAAAGCTTGCAACCTGGAGAATAACGGATAATGTTTCAATTACAAATACGCCGCCGATAATGACAAGAAGCAGCTCCGAGCTTGTCAGCAGCGCCACTGTCGCGAGCGCCCCGCCCAGTGCCAGGGAGCCTGTATCACCCATGAACACCTTGGCAGGATGGGCATTGAACACAAGGAAGCCCAAAAGAGCGCCCACAATAGCCACAGAAAAGATGGCTATATCGAATTGGCCGTTGTTCCATGCCAGCACAGCGAATGCCCCGAATGCAATTGCAGCCGTACCGGATACAAGGCCGTCTAGCCCATCCGTAAGATTGACCGCGTTCGAGAAGCCCACTTGCCAAAAAATAACGATCAATACATAAAACCAGCCAGTATTGATGGAAAAGTCCGTACCAGGAATCAGGATTTCAGGGGTGAAAGCATCCGTGCTCCTATATATAAAGTAAAAAATCAAAGCAATCACGATTTGGCCGATCAGCTTCTGCAAAGAAGTCAATCCGAGGTTTCGTTTCATAACCACCTTGATGAAATCATCGAGGAATCCCAATAGGCCGAATCCTAGCGTAACAATCAACAGCAAAACGATATTGATCGAGATGCTTGAAAATTTTGCGGCCATAAGAAGGGTTGTGGCAACAACCGACAACAGAATCACAAGCCCGCCCATTGTAGGCGTGCCCGTTTTTTTCTGATGGGATTGCGGCCCTTCCTCCCGTATGCTTTGGCCGAACTTCAGCCGTCTTAGAAAAGGAA
>CAKQBC010000199.1 GCA_934215995.1 uncultured Bacillus sp.
GTCATGCAGACGTTGCCACAGGACGTGGCGTTCTTAGTCTGCGTTCCTTCGTGGGCAAGGCGCTTCCGCTTTTCTTACGTACTGATCTTTTCTTTTACTTGAGCTTCTGTCCTAAGCTGCCTGAATTTAGCAAAGAATGCTGCCGTCATGATCAGCGACAGTATTCCAAAGATCACGACCATTATCTGAAGGCCGACTGCGTCCAGAAGGAATCCAGTCAGAAGCAGGACAATCTGAAAAGTTACACGGTCAAGCATGTTTCGGAAGGAGAAGAATCTTCCGTGAAATTCCTTTGGCACTCTTGTTTGGAAAATGGTAGCGGCAGTAGGGAAGAAACAGCCGACGGCAAACCCAAAAATAAAGAAAGCCAAGATGGATAGAACAGGCACATCTGCAAAGTACAGAAGCAGCTGGGATAGTCCGATGATGAAGGAGAAGAAAAACAGGATCGCATAAGGCGAACGTTTTTGGCTGATTTGTTTGACAATGAATGCGCCAAGCATGAAGCCGAGTCCTTCTGCCGTATAGATCAAGCCTTTAATGGATGAGCTTTCCTGAAGCTCACTGATATTAATGACCATTAAGTTAAATCCGCCAAGGAACAGAAGCGGAACCAAGGTTAGGATCAATGTCATAAACACAATGGGCAGACCTTGAATAATCGGGAATACTTCCTTGAATCCTCCGCTGCCTCTGCTTGAGTTTCTTCCTGTGCTTTCCTTTGAGAAGGATTCTTCAAAATCCATAAAAAAGGTGATTATAAAGAGAATCAGATAAGCGACAAGCGAAGCGATGTAAAGCATTGATAATGGCAAGATAACTAACAAAACGCCAGCTAAAGCAGTACCTAATATTCTGGAAAGTGTGGACACATTCATATGGACTCCATTCAGCTGCAGCAGGTCCTTATCTTCCACAACCAGGGGAATGGCAGCCTGCAGAGCTGGAAAATAGAAGGCTGCCGAGATTTGCAGGAATACCAGAAAAATAACCATCCACCAGACTGACCCGGTTTGTATGGCAATTAACATAAAAACAACGCTCAATGCCCGGGCGAAGCCAGATGCCAGCATGACTGTCTTCTTGCTGATTTGGTCAGTTATTCTTCCTGCCCAGGGTCCAACAGCAATCCCTGCCAGCAATCCGCCAGCCAAAATAAGCGACTTTAGAAAATCTGAGGGAACCTTTTCCTGCATAAATTCCAGATTCCCTATTATACCGAGCCACAAGCCCAGCCCTGCTATAAACTCCCCGGTTAATAAAATCCAAACATTTTTATTTTTCCACATACTCAGGCCCCGTTTTCTGATTAGTTCGATAATCTAAAGATACTATAAACCAAGGAAATAATGAATCTATTTTTTAAAATAGTTGAAAATGAAAATCGTTATCAATTATAATAACAGAAAAGAAGCAGGGGAGGAACAGATATGTTTATTCAATTAAAAACGATTACAGTGAAAGAAGGCCATTCAAATAAGCTAGTCGAGCGCTTTGCAGGGGAAGGAATAATCGAAGAGCAGCCGGGCTTCATTGATTTGAATGTTTTAAAGAAGAAGCAGCGCAGCGGGGACGAAGAAGTGGCTATTATGATTCGCTGGGAATCGGAAGGAGCCTGGAAGGCGTGGGAAACAAGTGATGTCCATATTGCCGGGCATAAGGCAAACCGCGGCAAGCCGAAGCCGGAATATATTATTGATAGCCGTCAGGATGTCTATCATTCATTGGGCCAGAAGCAGTACCGTGAGCCAGCTGAAATTAAATAAAGTGCAATGCCCATTCATAAAGGGATTTTTGAATGGGCATTTTTTATGTGATTGTTATCTATTAAGCTTTCAGTCCCGTGCCTTTCCGGGTGAGAAGCATGAAAATCAGATAGGGAGCTCCGATTACGGAGATGACGATCCCAACCGGAATATCTGCAGGTGCAAGGAGATTTTTTCCTATCATATCTGCAATGAGAACAAGTGCCGCGCCTATTAGTGCAGCTAAAGGCAAGTTGCTGAAATAGTTGGGGCCGCAAAGGCGGCGTGCCAGATGTGGCGCCAGGAGTCCAATGAAAGCAATTCCGCCGCCAGCTGCTACACATGCTCCGGCAAGAGCGGCTGAAAGACAGAGAAGAAGCCGGCGTTCGGATTCGACTCTTAAGCCGAGTGCAACAGGAACTTCCTGTTTGAATTGAAGGATATTCATTGTTCTTGCTTTTATAAAGGCGACTGGCATCAGAACAAGAATCCAGGGAAGGAGTGCCCACACATACGGCCACTGAATACCCCAGATGCTGCCAGTCAGCCAAATGGCTGCCTGCTGAAAATCCTTTGGATCCATTTTCAGCTGCAGGATCAGCAGCAAGGCACCGCATAGTGCATTAAATCCAAGGCCAACGAGGAGAAGCCGTTCCGGGTCTATTCCGCCTTTCCACGAAAATCGATAGATCAGAGCTGCAATGGCGAGTGCTCCGGCGAAAGCAAATACGGGAAGGAAGAACGGTTTTGCCAGAAGGCTTCCTCCCGATTGCCCGAACAGGTAGATTGAGAGAACAACTGCTAATCCGGCCCCGGCATTAATGCCGAGAATGCCGGGATCAGCCAGTGAATTCCGGGATAGCCCCTGAAGGATGCTGCCGGAAAGAGCCAGGCCTGCTCCTATTAGAAGGGCAATGATCATTCTTGGCAATCTTAAATGAAGCAGCACGAGCTCCTGTTTCGGAGTGCCGCTGCCTGAAAGAACAGCCAAAATTTCATTCATTCCTACTGGCATCACACCAATCGAGAGACTTAGCACAAAAGTAACCAGGATAAGGAATATAAAGGCTGCCATCCAGCCCCGCGATTGGAGTAAAGCCTGTTTCCAATCCATTACATATACCCCCTTTTCCTTCTGGACAAATATAAGAAAAATGGAACACCGATTAGTGCAGTAACAGCACTGACAGGAGTCTCAAACGGCGGGTTGATCATCCGTGCCCCGATATCTGCCGCTATTAGAAGCAGTGCACCTGCAATGGCACTAAGCGGGATAAGCCAGCGGTAGTCAGACCCAATCAAAAGCCTGACCATATGGGGAACCACCAGTCCGATAAAGCCTATAGCTCCAGCAATGGAAACGGCCGCTCCAGATAATAATATAACCGCTGCAAGCCCGATCCAGCGGACTTTCTGCTGAGATTGACCAAGCCCTGCAGCCACTTCTTCTCCCAAGGCTAGGATTGTCAGGGAGCGGCTGATCCAAAGGGACAGGAGCAAGCCTAAAAATACGGCGGGAAGCAAAATATACACATGGCGCCATTGTGTTCCTGAAAGACCTCCGGCAAACCAGAAGCTCAGGTCCTGTGCAGTCTGAAAATAAAGGGCGATGCCGGTTGAAAGAGCGCTGAACAGAGTGCTTAATGCGGCTCCTGCCAGTGTCAAAGTGACAGGTGATATCCGCTCTTTTGACAGCATGGAGAAAGATAATACAAGCAAGGCTCCAGCAGCGGAACCTGCAAATGACCAGATGAGCAGAACCCAGTATGAACCGCCGGAAAGAAAAGCAAGTGCAATTGCGATGGCCAGACCCGCTCCATGTGTAATGCCGATTATGGAGGGATCTGCCAGCGGGTTGCGTGTAATTCCCTGCATAATGGTGCCGGCTACAGCAAGAGCTGCCCCAATAAGTGCCCCGGTCAATGCCCGGGGAAGCCTGACTTCTCTGATAAGCTGATGTTCAATTTGGCCTCCCTGAAAGGAGACAAATGACTCCCACACCACGGAAGGGGGAATCCAGATTGCACCCAGACCAATCGATGCAAGCAGCCCGATAAGCACCAGCACAATTCCTGCCAGGCCACATTTTATAGATTTTTGGTGTACAGGCTGCCTGTGCTCTGTTATGTCAGCTGCGGTTCTGGCCATTACATTCAGTCCTTTTCTATGTAAATTTTAAGTGAAAATGATAATCGTTATCGTTCTAATAATCGTAATTAATCTACTATCCTTTCACAGCTTTTGTCAATTCTTATTTAAGGAAAAGAAGGGAGTATTTTTTGTATATGCTGAGCGGCAAACAATTTGAACCGTATAAAATTGCAGTATCAAGCTTGAGAGGGGGATTGTCGAAAACCATCAATGAAAATAGCAATGATTTTACAATTATATATATTTCAGCAGGGAAAGGCACAATCGAAACTCGCAATCGCCGGCTGAAGATAGAGGCGGGGAAGAGCTGCTTTTTCTCGGAAACCGGCATAATTACTTCCGCATCTGCAGACCTGTTAACGGTTTATATACTCACCTGGTCAAAGGATAAAGATGTGTTTTCCAGGTTTCTTTCCGGGATACTGGCTAATCAGGAGCCATCAAAGATGGTGCCCTTGTGGGAAGAGCTGAGGAAATGGAACAAAGATAAATCGATATCGGCTGAGTGCCGATTTCAGTCCCAGCTGTGGAATATGATGTCAATTCTGACAGACAGGACAGAAGTAGACGGGATTGAAGAGGCAGTGGACCTGATCAGAAATAATCTGTCCCAGCCGGTTACGGTGGCAGAGCTGGCATCTAAAGCAAACATGAGCCCAGTTTCGTTTACCAGGGCCTTTCGAAAACGAACCGGGATGGCACCGAAGGAATTCCTGAATGGAGAAAGAATGAGAGCAGCCAAACAGCTTATGCTGCAGAAGAAAGGGATTACGGCAAAAGAAGTGGCGCAGCAAATCGGTATGCAGGATGAGTTTTATTTCAGCCGTCTTTTTAAAATGAAAGCAGGCTTGCCGCCATCTGTATTTATGAAAAGGGCTAAGGAAAGAATTGCGGTAGTCAGTCAGCTCTTTTTGCAGGACCATCTCCTTTCGCTGGGTGTACAGCCTGTTGCAGCGCCATCCTATCCAACTGTTTATCCTGCCAGCAATGGAGTGCCGAGCTATCTTCAAAAAGAATTGGAGGGCACCATGCTCCTTAATGCAGAAAAACCCTTTCAGCCAGAGGCTATTCTCATAACACAGCCTGATCGAATCATAAAGACGCCTCTGCATAATTATCAGCTCCAAAATGTGCTTCTCTCACAGCAGGAGAAGG
>CAKQBC010000200.1 GCA_934215995.1 uncultured Bacillus sp.
ATTCCATCCTTTCCGAGAAACTCGAGCAGTTTATGCTCGAAAACCCGGCAGTCGGGAAGAAAATTGTTGAAAAAGGATTAATGGCAACACGCGCCCGCCTGGCTGCAAAAAAAGCCCGTGAATTAACGAGGAGAAAATCAGCCCTTGAAGTATCCAGCTTGCCCGGAAAACTGGCAGACTGTTCATCAAAGGATGCTTCTATCAGTGAACTGTACATCGTTGAGGGTGACTCAGCGGGAGGTTCCGCCAAGCAAGGCCGGGATCGCCACTTCCAGGCTATCCTTCCATTGCGCGGTAAGATCCTGAATGTAGAAAAAGCCCGCCTGGACCGTATCCTTTCGAATAATGAGATCCGGACAATCATTACGGCGCTCGGTACCGGAATCGGCGAGGACTTTGATATTGCAAAGGCACGTTACCATAAGATTGTCATTATGACCGACGCCGATGTTGATGGTGCGCATATCCGAACTTTATTATTGACATTTTTCTATCGATATATGAAAAAAATCATCGAGCACGGTTATGTATATATTGCCCAGCCGCCGCTTTACAAAGTGACTCAAGGCAAAAAAGTACAATATGCCTATAATGACAGAGAGCTTGAAGAAGTGCTGAAGACACTGCCTGAACAGCCTAGACCGAATATGCAGCGCTATAAAGGTCTTGGGGAAATGAATCCGGAACAGCTTTGGGAAACAACGATGGATCCGGAAAACAGAACGATGCTTCAAGTATCGCTTAAGGATGCGATTGAAGCGGATGAAACGTTCGAACTTCTTATGGGCGATAAAGTAGAACCCCGCAGGAACTTCATTGAAGAAAATGCGGTGTATGTAAAAAACCTGGATATATAAAAAAGCAGGATAGAAGGAGAATTCTATCCTGGCTTTTACTTAGTGCACAGTCACTATATATAGCATTGCTTACGAAAAGGAGGTTTTCTCCATGTCTGAATCTAGAGTCAGAGAAATCAATATCAGCCAGGAAATGCGTACTTCATTCCTGGATTATTCTATGAGCGTTATTGTCTCGCGGGCCCTTCCTGATGTCCGCGATGGTTTAAAGCCGGTTCACCGCCGTATTTTATATGCTATGAACGACTTGGGTATGACAGCTGATAAACCATTTAAGAAATCCGCGCGTATCGTCGGGGACGTAATCGGTAAATATCACCCGCACGGTGATTCGGCTGTTTACTATGCGATGGTCCGTATGGCACAGGATTTCAATTACCGCTACATGCTGGTGGAAGGCCATGGAAACTTCGGTTCCATAGATGGGGACGGAGCGGCTGCGATGCGTTATACAGAAGCCAGGATGTCTAAAATATCAATGGAGATCCTTCGTGATATCAACAAGGACACAATTGATTATCAGCCGAACTATGATGGCGAAGAAAAAGAGCCTGTCGTGCTTCCGGCCCGCTTCCCGAACCTTCTTGTGAATGGTTCCTCGGGGATCGCTGTCGGAATGGCAACAAATATTCCCCCTCACCAATTAGGAGAAATCATTGATGGTGTACTGGAAGTAAGTAAAAATCCGGACGTAACAATCGATGAACTGATGGAGTTCATCCCTGGGCCTGACTTCCCTACAGCAGGTTTGATTTTGGGCAGAAGCGGCATCCGCAAAGCCTACCAAACAGGCAGGGGAGCCATTACGCTTCGGGCTAAGGTTGAAATTGAGGAAAAATCAAACGGCAAACAAATCATTGTCGTTAAAGAAATACCTTACCAGGTAAATAAAGCTAAGCTTGTAGAGAAAATTGCTGAATTGGCCAGAGACAAGAAAATCGATGGCATCACTGATTTGCGTGATGAATCTGACCGTAACGGAATGAGGATCGTCATGGAACTGCGGAGAGATGCCAATGCCAATGTTCTGCTGAATAACTTGTACAAGCATACGGCATTGCAAACGAGCTTCGGGATCAATTTGCTTGCATTGGTAAACGGGCAGCCAAAAGTGCTGAACCTTAAACAATGCCTTGTGCATTACCTGGATCATCAAAAAGTTGTCATCCGCCGCCGTACAGAGTTTGAATTGCGGAAAGCGGAAGCAAGAGCGCATATTCTGGAGGGCTTAAGGATCGCCTTAGACCATTTAGATAGAATTATTGCCCTTATCCGCGGATCTCAAACAACTGATATTGCCAAAGAAGGCTTGATGACCCAATTCTCATTATCCGAGAAACAAGCCCAAGCGATCCTGGACATGCGCCTGCAACGTTTGACAGGCCTGGAACGTGAAAAGATTGAAAACGAATACCAAGCTTTGGTCGCTTTGATCGCTGAATTGAATGAAATTCTTGCCGATGAAGAAAAAGTTTTGGAAATTATCCGTGAAGAGCTTACAGAGATCAAAGAGCGCTTCAACGATGAGAGAAGAACGGAAATCGTCATGGGCGGCTTTGAAGGCATCGAAGATGAGGATTTAATCCCGGTGGAAAATGTCGTTATTACCCTAACCCATAAAGGATACATCAAGCGCCTACCAAGCTCGACATACAAGAGCCAAAAACGGGGAGGAAGAGGTATTCAGGGCATGGGTACGAATGAAGATGATTTTGTAGAGCATCTCATTACGACCAGCACCCATGATACGATCCTTTACTTTACGAATAAAGGGAAAGTATACCGTACAAAAGGGTATGAAATCCCTGAATACGGCCGTACTGCAAAAGGAATCCCAATCATTAACCTCCTTGAAGTAGAGCAGGGAGAATGGATCAATGCCATCATCCCGGTGAGCAAGTTTGAGGATGATAATTATCTATTCTTCACTACGAAGTTCGGTATTTCTAAACGTTCGCCATTGTCATCATTTGCCAATATCCGCAACAATGGACTGATTGCCCTTGGCCTGAAAGAAGGCGATGAGCTGATGTCTGTGCGGTTGACAGACGGGACAAAAGATATTGTCATCGGTACAAAAGACGGCATGATGATCCGTTTCCCTGAAACAGATGTCCGCTCAATGGGCCGTACAGCAACAGGGGTGAAAGGCATTACCTTACGGAGCAACGATGAAGTAATCGGAATGGAACTAGTAAATGAAAATGAGGAAATCTTGATCGTTACCTATAACGGGTACGGCAAGCGCACCCATGAGAAAGAATACAGAATCCAAAGCCGTGGCGGTAAAGGCATTAAAACATGCAACATTACCGACAAAACAGGAACGCTCGTAGCGATTAAATCAGTGACGGGCGAAGAGGATCTTATGGTTATTACGGCATCCGGCGTCATCATTCGTATGGCCGTAAGCGATATTTCCCAAACGGGCCGCAATACACAAGGTGTAAAATTGATCCGTTTAGGTGAAAACGATAACGAATTTGTATCTACGGTGGCTGTTGTTGAACGAGAAGAAGATACGGATGAAGCTGAATTGGAAGCATCTGATTCTCCTGAAACAACTGAACAGGCAAACGATGAAACAAACTCATTGAACGAAGAAGAATAAATGAGCGATTAAAAAGCTTTCGGGTGGTATACCGCCCGGAAGCTTTTTAATGTTCATTTTCTTTAGGACCTAAAAATAGGTAGTTTTAACCAAAAATATCCAGTATGATATGTAGTAGAAAAGTAGAGCTCGTATCATAAGGGGTGCCGAATATGTTAATCGATACAAGAGAACTTAGAGTTGGCTGCATCTTGTCGAAGGATGTTTTGAGCAAAACGAACCGGCCGATCATGCTGCAGGATACAATCATCACGAAAGAGCTATTGCAAGTGCTCCATGCATTTTTGATAAAAGAAGTAGATGTCGAAAGGACAATGGTGAATGGGGAGATGCTGCTTCCATCCGAGGGCACCGCTCTGAAAGATGGTGATGTTGCCTCTGCAAGTAAAGGGACTTTTACAGATGCCTATTTGCAGTCTGTCCAGGAATACAAAAATTTGTTCAAGGGATGGCAGGCAGGGAATCAGGTCAGTGTCCCGAAAGTCAGGGAACTTTTTATCCCTTTATTGAACCAAGCCTTGAGCAATGAGCAGGATATCTTATCGCTCCATCGTTATTCCACTAAGGAAGAATACATTTATCATCATGCTATTTCCGTGGGGCTCATTAGCGGATATCTTGCAAAAAAAATGAATTTCAATATAGGTGACCTCGTGCAAATAGCAATTGCCGGCTGTTTATGTGATGCAGGTATGGCTAAGGTTCCGGTATCAATATTAGAAAAGAAAACATCCCTGACCCGTGAAGAATTTATTGAAATGAAAAAGCACCCTCTCCATTCATTCAGGATGCTTGAAAAGAGCTCAATCCTGCGAAAAGAGGCGCTTGTCGGAATCCTTCAGCATCATGAACGGCTGGATGGTTCAGGATATCCAAAAGGCGATAAAGGCAGAATGCTGCATACCAACTCCCGGATTATCGGCTTAGCCGACGTATTCCATGCGATGACGTCTGAGAGGCTTTACCGTAAAAGGCAATCGCCTTATAGAGTGATCGAGATGATTATGCACGATGATTTCGGGAAGTTTGATATAGAAGCCGTTCATGCACTAATGGCAGGCGTCATACAAATCGCTATCGGGACGAGAGTCAAGCTATCCAATGGATACGAAGGGGAAGTCATTTTTGTACATTCGCAATACCCAACACGTCCCACCGTTAAAATAGTGGGCCTTCCAGCTTTAGTCGATCTTAATAAAGAGAGAAACCTTCATGTCGAGAGGACCATTTGATTTCGAATGGCTGAATAGAAAAGGCATCTGATGCCTTTTTCTATTGTTCTGTCCGTTTTGCATTTTGAAGTAGGCCAGCCAGTTTAGAAATAGAAAATACGGGTGAATATAATTTAATATTCTAAATTCAAAAAGACCACTTGCCATACAGGACAAATGCGTATATAATAATAAAAGTCGACAGGATGTTACAAAAACTTGTTGACAAACAAAGCGAATCTCGATAAGATAATAAAGTCGCTTATTGAGTTAGCGAAATGATCGCTCTTTGAAAACTAAACAAAACAAAACGTCAAC
>CAKQBC010000201.1 GCA_934215995.1 uncultured Bacillus sp.
ATCGTCTGGGAAAGAGAGATAATCCGGTGCGATGAACGGCACTTTCGCATACTTGGCGATGATTGTTGTTTTTTCCTCGAGGGAACGGCTTAACGTCTCCAAATCAACTGGATAACTGGATATGAGGAACAGCTCCATATAGTGCTTTACGAATCCTTTTATGACGTATATCAGATCGGCCCGCATCTTTTGCTCCAAGCATGGGAACCGGCGGTCCACAATCGACTCCAAAATGGTATTTGTGAATGAATTATAACGTTTCATCTGGTCGAGAAGCTCGATATTTATGTTAGCCATTTGCTCCTTCAGGAAAATCTTTGTGAAACCTGAATGCTTCTGGAACGTATAAAAGGATGTATGATAGTAGTTGTATAACAAATGTTCAGCGGGTTCTTCCTCGCTGACCGATCGTTCAATATTTGTGATCAATTCGGTCATGAAGTAATCGATAAGCCCGGATATCAACTCATCTTTTGACTTGAAGTAGAGGTAGAATGAACCCTTGGATATACCACAGCTGTCTGTGATCTGCTGGATGGAAGTGGCGGTGAAACCATTCTCGGCAAACAATTCCAGGGACTTCTCCATAATTAAATTTTTTTTAACCATTTATGACACTCCTAATCGTTTAGTTGACAACTGACCGATTAGTCACTAGTATAGGTAATTGTAAGAATAATGTCAATTGTGATAAAAGTAACAAGATATTAAATAATAAAAGTTGGGGGAAGGTGCAAGCGTGAAAGGATTAGTCAACTTTGTCCTGAAAAACAAGCTGGCTGTGTGGCTGTTAACCATTATCATTACAGCATCCGGCATATATTCAGGGACAAAAATGAAAATGGAGTCGATTCCCGATATCTCTATTCCATACTTGATTGTTATGGGGGTATACCCTGGGGCAACTCCTGAGCAGGTCATGGACGATGTTTCGGTTCCATTGGAGAAAGCAATAGAAGGGCTTGAAGACGTAAAGGCGGTTTACTCAAGCTCATCTTCAAGCGTATCGCAGATTCAGGTCGAGTATGACTACGGCGTCGATATGGATGAAAAGAAACGGCAGCTTGAAGCAGCAGTCGGCGGGGTAACGATGCCGGAAGAAGTCGAAGAGCCATCCATCATGGCCATCAGCATGAACATGATGCCTGTTGTGGCGCTATCGATCAGCAGCACAGAAGAAGATATTGTTGAATTGACATCAACGGTTGAAGATATAGTCCTGCCAAAAATCGAAAAGCTCGAAGGCGTGGCATCTGCTACGATCACCGGACAGCATGTAGAGGAAGTATCCTTTACATATAACGAAGAAAAAATGGCGGCGCTCGGCCTGGAAGAAGACACTGTTGAACAGATGGTCCAGGCAAGCAACATGGCATTGTCGCTAGGCCTTTATGAATTTGAGGAAGGGGAAGAGGCGTTAGCGGTCGACGGTAAACTGAAAACGGTCGATGAGCTGAAAGAAATGCTGATCCCTGTCACACCTTCAGCAGAAAACCCTTCACCTTTTGTGAAACTGGGAGACATTGCTGAAATTGAAACAGTGGGCAAGGTAGAGTCCGTTTCACGTACGAACGGTAAAGACGCAATTGCCATCCAAATTGTAAAAGGGCAAGAAGCAAACACAGTAGATGTCGTTAATGATGTGAAAGAACTGATTAAAGATGAAGAAAAAGCGATCGACGGGCTGAAGATCGATATTTCCCTTGATCAGGCTGAGCCGATTGAGGACTCTGTATTCACAATGGTAGAAAAAGCGGTGTTCGGCGGACTGATTGCCATTCTGATAATTCTGTTGTTCCTTCGCGATTTCAAATCAACCATCATTTCCATCATTTCGATCCCAGTCTCTGTTTTCATGGCATTCCTGCTGTTGAACTGGCTGGATATCACACTTAATATTATGACGCTTGGTGCGATTACGGTAGCGATTGGACGGGTAATCGACGATTCAATCGTTGTAGTCGAGAACATATACCGGCGTATGCATCTTAAAGAAGAGAAACTTCAAGGGCGGGCGCTCATTCGTGAGGCTACCATTGAAATGTTTAAACCGATCCTGTCATCAACACTCGTGACAGTGGCAGTATTTGCACCGATGATTTTCGTTGGAGGCATGGTCGGGGAGCTGTTCATGCCATTCGCATTGACTATGACCTTTGCCCTTGGCGCATCCTTGATTGTTGCCATCACAATTGTTCCGGCATTGTCGCACTTCCTGTTCCGTAAAAAGATTTACGGTGAGAAGAAAGAAGGCAGCCATAAAGAAACAGGAAAATTGGCGGCATGGTATAAAGGCGTACTCAACAAATCATTGAATCACAAAGTCATCACATCAGTGATTGCGATTGTGCTATTGGCCGGTTCACTGGCATTGATGCCTTTAATCGGTTTCAGCTTCATGGGCACCCAGGAAGAAAAAGTCATGTATCTGACATATACACCGAAAACAGGTGAATTGCCGGATGAAACAATGGCTAACGTTGAAGAGGTCGAGAAGGAATTGATGAAGCGCGATGATATCGATATCCTTCAAATCTCAATCACGGATAAGGATAATGCCGACATGAATTCCATGGCTATGGGCGGGGCAGGCGGTGCATTGATGTACCTCATCTTTGACCCTGACATGGAAGATTTCCCAAAAGCTAGAGAAGAAGTAGAGGAATATGTGTTCAATATAGGCCAAACCGGGGAATGGAAATCCCAGGACTTCTCTTCCATGAGCGGTATGGCATCCAATGAGGTAAGTTACACATTATACAGTGAAGATCTGGATGATCTGATGGATGCTGTCAAAGATGTGGAAGGTGCACTGGCGAAAGTGGATGGACTTGAGGACATCACTTCCGATGCCGAAGATCCATACGTCGAGCATGTCTTGAAGGTCGACCAGGCAAATGTCCTGCAATACGGTCTGACAGCCGGCCAAATCATCCAGGCATTGTCTGCTTCATCAACTCCTGAAGTGTTGACTACGGTCGAACATAATGGCGAAGACATCAATGTCATCGTCCAGCGCGAAGCGGCATCTGAGCCAAAAACTTTTGATGATGTATTGAAAACACAGGTACCTACCGCACAAGGCGTATCCATGCCGTTATCCGAATTAGTGGAAGTGGAAGAGGGCACAACGCTGAATACGCTGACAAGAAGTGAAGGGGAATATTACGCTACTGTCTCCGGCACAATCTTAGAAGATGATATTTCAAAAGCAACTGCGGCTGCTGATGAAGAAATAGATAAGCTTGATTTGCCGAAAGGCGTGACTGTCGGTGTGGCAGGTGTAGCTGCGGACATGGAAGAAACGTTTACACAATTGGGTGTGGCGATGATCGCAGCAATTGCGATTGTCTACTTTATCCTTGTGGTCACATTCGGGGAAGGGCTTGCTCCATTCGCAATCCTGTTCTCACTTCCGTTTGCAGTAATAGGATCGTTTGTCGGACTGTACATTACCGACATGACAATCTCTGTTTCTGTTATGATGGGGCTTCTCATGCTGATTGGTATCGTTGTTACGAATGCCATCGTTCTTGTCGACCGTATCATTCATATGGAACGTGAAGGAATGACGATGCGTGAGGCGATTCTTGAAGCGGGGGCAACACGACTGCGTCCGATCTTGATGACTGCGATTGCGACAATAGGCGCGATGCTTCCGATGGCTTTCGGCACGGGCGGCGGCGGCCTGATCTCCAAAGACCTGGCTGTTACGGTTATCGGCGGATTGCTTTCTTCAACATTGCTGACATTGGTGATTGTGCCGATTGTCTATGAAACTTTATCAAAATTGCTGAAGAAAAACCGTAAAGATATAGAAGAAAACTAATTGTATGAAAGAATCAATGGTCATTCCCCGGCATGTATAGATGCCGGGGAATTTTTTCGCATATACAGGACAGAACCGAGCACGGAAAAAGGTGCGAAAGAACTAGTTTACATGCAAGAACTCATTTATCTGCAGGCGGGTTTTGTGTTTCATGGGCATAGGGACAGCCGTGGGGGGATTTCGTAATGCATCAACAACCAATTTAATAGAAGAAACTGTGCGTGAGGACCTATTTGGAGATTATGATTTTAGTAAAAAATGAGCAGATAGCTCTGTTTATTTACGTAAATTTTCTGATAATGATAATCGGTAGATGTTGATTTTCCTATATTTGTTGTCTATAATTAGACTTGACTCAATAGTGATTATCATTATCATTGACAACGTTGAGAAACTTTTTATTATGGGGATTGCAAATGAGACTATGGATATTAGCGGTAGTGACAGTTATCCTATCCTTCATTTCGCTATTTATAGGGGCTATAGATATTAAACCGCTTGATTTGCTTGATTGGGGCTCGGATAAGACGCAAATCTTTTTGATGAGCAGGCTGCCCCGTTTAATGGCCATTATTTTAGCTGGTGCAGGAATGGGTATTGCCGGCTTGATTATGCAAAGCTTAAGCCGGAATAAGTTCGTATCGCCTACAACGGCCGGTACGCTGGATGCCGCAAAACTGGGCGTCATTGTTTCGATGGTATTCTTTACGAGCATGTCTTACATGGGACAGATCCTTTTCAGTTTCGCATTCGCATTGATCGGCACGTTCATTTTCATGAATCTGCTTGAGCGGATCAAGTTCAAGGATGTCATATTCGTCCCTTTGATCGGGATTATGTACGGGAATATCATAGGAGCGATATCAACATTCATCGGGTATGAAGCCGATGTCCTGCAAAACGTCGATACATTTTTCCTTGGGAGTTTTACACTGATCGTGTCAGGACGCTATGAATTGCTGTATGTGGCAGTTCCGGCGATTATAATAGCTTATTTGTATGCCAATAAATTCACGGTGGCCGGCATGGGCGAGGATTTTGCCAAAAACCTCGGCTTGAGTTACCGTACTGTTCTGAATATTGGCCTGGTCATTGTGTCGATCATTTCTACTACAGTGGTATTGACTGT
>CAKQBC010000202.1 GCA_934215995.1 uncultured Bacillus sp.
AGATTTTTGCTCCTTTGGGGCATCCTTAATAATGTTTCACTTCCGGTTCAGGAGGTATGGTAATGCTGAAGAACGCCTGTCCTTCGTCCGAAAAAATGTAAATATGGCATTCTTTTCAAGGGAATCACAAATTGCAACATTCCTGAACTGAAACTATACTTAGATTGAAAAAGCGTGTTTTTTCAATACCGCTGAACGAGGGCCAGGCATAGTTTTTTGGCTGGAATCGTGTAAACTATTTTTGATGCCCTTTTGAAAGGATGTTTGATAATGGAACCGAAACAATTGATGGAAGAAGCAAAATTAGCGCGCCAAAAGGCGTATACTCCTTATTCAAAATTCAAGGTTGGTGCAGCATTGCTGACTAAAGATGGAAAAGTGTACCACGGATGCAATATTGAAAATGCAGCATACAGCATGTGCAACTGTGCAGAAAGAACAGCACTATTCAGCGCATATGCAGAAAATGATCGGGATTTCGCCGCTTTAGCGGTAGTTGCTGATACGGATCGGCCATGTTCTCCATGCGGGGCATGCCGTCAGGTAATGGCAGAGCTTTGCCCTCACGATATGCCAGTTTATCTTACAAATTTAAAAGGCGATGTAGAGGAGACTACAATAGGAGGTCTTTTACCGGGAGCTTTTTCACCGGAAGATTTAAATGAATAATAACCAGAACAGCAACACTAAATATAAATCAGGCTTTATTTCAATTATAGGGAGACCGAATGTAGGGAAGTCAACGTTCCTTAACCGGGTGATTGGGCAAAAAATCGCGATTATGAGCGATAAGCCGCAGACCACGAGAAATAAGGTACAAGGCGTATTGACGCAAAACGACTCGCAAATGATCTTCATAGATACACCCGGAATCCATAAGCCTAAGCATAAATTGGGCGATTTCATGATGAAAGTGGCAACCAATACATTACGGGAAGTAGATGTCATCATTTTCATGGTCAATGCAGTCGAAGGGATCGGCAGAGGGGATGAATTCATCCTTGAGAAACTTCAAAACGTGAAGACGCCTGTATTCCTGGTCATCAATAAGATTGATGAAGTCCACCCGGACAGCCTGCTGCCACTGATCGAAAAATACAAAGAAAAGCTGGATTTCAAAGCGATTGTGCCGATTTCCGCGCTTCAGGGCAATAATGTGGAGACGCTTCTTGCGCAATTGAAGGAAGAATTGCCGGAAGGTCCGCAATATTATCCGGCAGACCAGGTCACAGATCATCCTGAGCGTTTTATCATTTCTGAACTGATCAGGGAAAAAGCACTTCATCTGACGAGGGAGGAAGTCCCACATTCGATTGCGGTTGTCATCGACTCAATCAAAAAGCAGGAAGGCAAAGATATGATTAATGTCATGGCAACGATCATTGTGGAACGCAGCTCGCAAAAAGGAATCATCATCGGCAAACAAGGCAGCATGATGAAGGAAATCGGGCAAAGGGCCAGAAAAGACATTGAGCTTTTGCTTGGTTCAAAAGTGTATCTGGAATTATGGGTGAAAGTGCAAAAGGACTGGAGAAATAAAGCTTCCGTACTTAGGGATTATGGATTCAATAACGATGATTATTGATTAGAGGCCGCTTATCCTTTGCATAAGGGACAGGGCATTGTCCTGAACCTTTCAGGACTTGCAACTGATTGTCTTGCAGCAGGATTGCGCCAATGAAAGGAGAGGCCGGGGAAACCCGGCCTCTCCGGCCCTGTGGAAAACTAACATAATTTACACCACATTAAAAAAAACGGGAAGGCCAAGATAATAGTAGAGTTCGGACTTCAACTAAAAAAAGGTGGGATTAATATGTTGGATTTTACCTGGAGCATTTTTAAGGAAACAGGTAACATTGACACGTATCTCCTGTTCAAAGAAATTCAGATGGAGAATCAGGAACCATTCGAAATTAGTGACGATGAAGTACTAGCAGATATGAACTTTCCGATTTCATAAATTATCTGGCCCTCCCTGATGAGGTGACCTTTTTTGATTCAAAAGTGCGAGGGCATTGTCATTCGCCGTATGGATTATGGGGAAAACAATAAAATCATAACAATCTATTCCAGGGAATGGGGCAAAACAGGTGTGATGGCGAGAGGGGCAAACAAGCCTAAGAGCAGGTTTTCGGCCATCACTCAATTATTTTATTACGGATATTTCCTAGTCCAAAAATCTTCAGGGCTTGGGAGCCTGTCGCAGGCGGAACCGATTTCGTCCTTCAGGCATATCCGGGAAAATATAATGAGCACTGCATATGCATCCTATATAGTCGAACTTCTGGACAAGGGAACGGACGACCGGAAGCCGAACCCCTTTTTGTTTGAATTGCTTTATCAATCGTTGAATGCGATCAACGAAGGGTATGACCCCGATGTCATTACGATGATTTTTGAAATGAAGATGCTCAGTTTATTGGGGATCCCTCCGGTCCTGGATTCCTGTGCCTCATGCGGCAGTACGGAAGGGGAGTTCTCTTTTTCGATAAGGGAAGGGGGATTCCTTTGCCACCGCTGCAAAGAAAAAGATCAATACAGTATGCCGGTCAGCACCCAAATCGTCAAATTGCTGCGGCTATTCTATTATTTTGACTTATCAAGGCTTGGGAACATCACCTTGAAAGAAGAAACGAAAAAGCAATTGAAACAGATTATCGAAGCGTACTATGAGGAATATTCCGGCTTACAGCTGAAGTCAAAGAAATTCCTGAAGCAGATGGATAAGCTTGAAGGGCTGTTTTAATCCGAATTTCCTATCATGCTTGACAAATGGCTGATGAGTTGGATAAAATGCTATATAATTAGGCTGAAATTATTTTAGCCTCATCGTACAAAAGGATAAATTGCCGTGAAGGAAAGTAGTATCCAGATCACTTTATGTCAGCGAGCCTGGGGTTGGTGGAAGCCGGGTGATAAATATGTGGAGAAGGCATTCCGGAGCAAATGACATGAAAAGAGGCCGTATCTTATTGATATGGCAATTAGGGTGGAACCGCGGGTAAACTCTCGTCCCTATGCTTACAGCTGAAGCATAGGGACGGGAGTTTTTTGTTTTATTCCGCACGTATTGCTGCGGATGGATGGTTCAACCGCCAGTCAATGGCACGCAAGAATAACCATTGATTGGGCGTTTCAATTTATGCGTAACACGCAAAAAATCCTATGAATAATTGTGGAGGTGCACGATGAACATACAAAATATGATTTTGACTTTGCAAAAACATTGGTCAGACCAAGGCTGTATTTTAATGAATGCCTATGATACTGAAAAGGGTGCAGGGACGATGAGCCCATATACCTTCCTGCGCGCGATCGGGCCGGAACCTTGGAATGTGGCGTACGTGGAACCTTCCCGCCGCCCGGCTGACGGACGTTATGGGGAGAACCCGAACAGGCTTTATCAGCATCACCAATTCCAGGTGATTATGAAGCCGTCCCCGGATAACATTCAGGAGTTATACCTCGATTCATTGCGTGCGCTCGGAATCGATCCGCTGGAGCATGATATCCGTTTCGTAGAAGATAACTGGGAAAACCCGTCATTGGGATGTGCAGGACTTGGATGGGAAGTATGGCTTGATGGGATGGAAATCACACAATTCACTTACTTCCAGCAAGTGGGCGGAATCGAGTGCAAGCCTGTATCTGTAGAGATCACATACGGAATCGAAAGGCTCGCATCCTATATCCAGGACAAAGAAAATGTCTTCGACCTTGAATGGACGGATGGTTTCACTGTCCGCGATATATTCCTGCAGCCGGAATTCGAACATTCGAAATATACATTCCAGACAAGCAATACAGCGATGCTGTTCGACTTGTTCAACATGTATGAGAAAGAGGCACATGTGCAGATGGAGGAAGGGCTTGTGCATCCGGCATATGATTATGTGTTGAAATGCTCCCACACATTCAACCTGCTCGATGCTAAAGGAGCGATTTCCGTAACAGAACGAACAGGCTATATTGCCCGTTGCCGTAATCTGGCACGAAAAGTTGCGAAGACATTCTATGAGGAACGAGAAAAAATGGGATTCCCTATTTTGAAACAGAAGGGAGCGGACAGCCATGAATAAGAGAGATTTATTGATTGAGATCGGATTGGAAGAGCTGCCTGCCCGCTTTGTGGCAAGCTCAGTGGAACAGTTGGCGCAAAAAGTAAAAGGATGGCTTGAAAGCCAGAAGATCGGCTATTCCAGCATCAAACAATACTCGACGCCGAGACGGCTGGCTGTTGTAGTGGAAGGTGTCAATGAAGTACAGGAAGATACGCATGAAGAAGCGAAAGGGCCTGCGAAGAAGATTGCCCTTGACGCTGAAGGGAACTGGACAAAGGCTGCGATGGGCTTTGCACGGGGCCAAGGTGCGGCTGTTGAAGATATTTTCTTTAAAGAGATTAATGGCGTTGAATATGTCCATGTTGAAAAGTTCACGAAAGGCCGTGAAGTGAAGGAACTCCTTCCTGAAATCAAGGATATCATCACATCCCTTTCATTCCCGAAAAACATGAGATGGGCAGACAATGACCTTCGTTTCGCAAGGCCGATCAAGTGGATTGCCGCCCTGTTTGGCAATGAAGTGATCCCATTTGCCATCACAAACGTCGAAACAAGCAATACGACGATGGGCCATCGGTTCCTGGGCGGTAAGATTATGATTGATTCTCCTTCTTCCTACAATGCACTGTTGGAAGCACAGTTTGTAATTGCCGATGCCGAGAAGAGAAAAAATAGGATCCTTGCACAGCTTCAGCAATTGGAACAAAAGAATGGCTGGGTAATCCCGGTCGATGAAGAGCTGTTAGAGGAAGTGACAAATCTTGTCGAATACCCGACTGCTCTTTCCGGCTCATTCGAAGAGGAATTCCTTGAATTGCCTGAGCGTGTCCTGATCACATCGATGAAAGAACATCAAAGATACTTCCCGGTGAAGGATGGGGAAGGACGTTTGCTC
>CAKQBC010000203.1 GCA_934215995.1 uncultured Bacillus sp.
GGGCTGAATTCAAACATGACAGCAGGGCGGTCAAGACGACAAAGTTCATGATCTGGGCTGCGGCCGGTATTCCTATGTATTCAAGAACGGCTACATATGGGCTCACAAGGATGCTTGAGGAATCCCAAGGCAATAGCGTAACGACAACGGAGATGGAGCCGATGTAAAAAATCAGGATTCTCCAAGTGACGGAATTGGATGCTTTCCGCACGGCTGATTCAGGTTCTTCCGATTCAGCGGCGGCAATCGCAACAATCTCGGTTCCCATAAAGGAGAAGATGACGATAGTTACACCGAGAAATACTTTTTCAATTCCATTCGGGAAAAATCCACCCTGATTCAGCAAGTTCGCCATCCCGACGGGCTCGAATGAAGGGAAGATACCAAAAATGACGGTGGCCCCTAAAGCAATGAATGCCAGGATGCTGACGACTTTGATGAGTGAAAACCAGTATTCGAACTCACCATAGGCTTTCACGGAAAAAAGATTCGTCATAGTCAAGGCAACGGTGAAGGATAAAGCTGTCAGCCATAAAGGAATGTCCGGGTACCAATACTGTACGATAGCAGCCGCCATCGTTGCTTCAAGTGCGATTGCGACTACCCAGAAAAACCAATAAAGCCAGCCGATCATGAATCCTGCCCAAGGACCAATCGCCTCATGCGCATAGTGGGCGAAAGAACCGCTTGTAGGGTTGACAGTCGCCATTTCAGCAAGCATCCTCATAATGAACAGCACAATAAGTCCTGCAATCGCATAGGATAAAATGGCGCTTGGCCCTGCCAGGTTAATGACGCTTCCACTTCCCATGAAGAGCCCGGCACCGATCACCCCGGCAATCGCAATCATGGACATATGCCGGTTTTTTAACCCCTTCTGCAATTTGCTTTCGTTCTCCATTCATACCCCTCCTATCAAATCTGGCTAGCTAATATATGAATCTATTATTCCTTATCTTAAGGGAAATTCATATTTACAATTTGTCATGGATTGAGTGCCTGCAACTTCACAAAAGGTCAAATCCTGTTGATTTTTGACAATGAAAAAGCATTCAATACACTCTGGAAGAATATGGACAGAAAGCAATAAAAACAGCGCGACAACTGTATTTTTCTGGATTATATATCGGTTTTTCAATTTCTCCGTTAAAACATTTCCATGATTAATAGATTATGGCTGCAAGCCATATACCGCCAGGCATAAATGGTACAAATGTCATGGAGGGAAAACGGCAGGAAATGCAGAAAATAGTAAACACGGAGGAAGGAACAGCGAATTTCGACATATATCTAAAGCGGCCATTCTAATGATGGAAAGAAATGAGTCGAGAACGTATTCTCTATGGATGGACAAAATGCCCAACGTTGCCCGGAGATGAGGAAAAGAAGATGATTGCAGAAATAATTCTTGGTGTCATCATAGGTATGCAAATAGCATATGCCGGTTCTGTTCTGCTTGGAATGTGATGTTTGACTGGTATGAATGGGGATATTTCGAAGAAACAGGAAAATCTCTTTTTTTGAAAATGGCCAATGGGTTCCTTATCCTGATGATGGGCTATGGATATTGAGCAGGGAAACGATTGAATCATCTCGGCTTTTTTCGTAAACGAATATTCTTATTAGGGTATATCCTTCTTTTTATTATCGTTTCCATCATCATTTATAATCCTATTTATAGCATTTTACTATGGTTTGAAGATCTCTTTTTTATTGGGTTATTGCTATCTTTTATTAATTTGTATTCATTATATAGAGTATTGGGAGGATGAACCGATGGATTTGGCAAGCAAATATATAAACAGCTTGAGAGCGGCATTACCGGAAGATGAGCTTGATGATCTGAATAATGCGTTTGGCGCTGCAGAAGAAGATATTGATTTATTAAAGTCGAAATATCCAGATTGTCCAGAATCACTCATCTCCTTACTTGGTCATGTAGATGGGACGTATTGGCGGGAATACGGGGAACACACTATTGCAGTTTGTATTCTGGGTTCAGATGTAGATGAAGGCAGTTATCCATATTATTTGCTGTCCATCAAGCAGATGCTTGAAAGCTCTAAAGAGGAGGAAGATGTATCCTATCTTCTGGATTATCAGGATGACGGGAATGCGGTAGACTCCAAAATCAATCCGGAAGGACTGATTCCAGGGACGTATATTCATTTTTCGGATTGCATGAATAATGGCGGAACGTCACGGCTCTATATTGATTTCAATCCTGCTGATGAAGGTGTTAGTGGACAAATAGTCCGTTTCTTGCACGATCCCGATCAATATGAAGTGATTGCCGACAGTTTCGGCGAATATTTGCAGAAACTTATTGCTGCCGGGTTTGTTTTTCTGGACGAAGAAGAGTGAAAATTGTGTTAGTACATTCTTTAAATAAGTATGGTTTTCTTACATAACAAAGTTGGGGTGATCACATGTATAAAAAGTTTGGGGTTTTCGTTTTACTAATGATGTCGCTCGTATTGTCGGCCTGCTCAGGGGAAAAGGATGAGGCTTCCGGCAAAAAAGAAGCGAAGCAGAAGGCTGCCGAGGCAAGCGCTGAGGAAAAAGAAGCCGTTTTCGAGAAAAGCGAGGCTGACTATTACGAGATTGATAACTTGCCGCGTGAACTGACGGAAGTGGAGCAGGAAATGCTCCGGAAGCCGGGGGAATTCAGCGGGGATGCTTACAATGAAGAGAAAGTGAATGAACGGCTTGATCAGCTGCCGGATGATTTGACGGAGGAGGAGTACTTCGGGGAATTGCTTGCTTTATTGGCGGAAGATTACCATAAGGAGCTTGAAACTTACCTTTTCTTCGACACAACCGTTGATGTGGATATTGCCAGGCCGGATGAAGCCATTGATGTGCCAACGATGAAAACGACACACTATGCGATTTTGATGGACGCAAGCGGAAGCATGCTTGGCCAGGCGGGAGGCAAAGTGAAGATGACTTCGGCGAAGGAAGCGGTTAACGAATTTGTTGAAAACATTCCTGGCTCATCGACCGTTTCCCTGACGATTTACGGCCATAAAGGTTCGGGGCAGGACAAGGATAAGGCGGCTTCCTGTGCAGGAATTGAAACCATCTATAATGGAAGCAATGAGAACGGAGAATTCGCTAAAGCGATGAATGGAGTTAAGCCTGCGGGATGGACGCCCATCGGTGCGGCATTGGAGTCTGTGAAAAAAGATATACCGGCTGCTGCGGATGAAGTTGTCGTGTATGTCGTCAGTGACGGAATCGAAACATGCGGCGGCAATCCAGTGGCGGCAGCGGAAAATCTGGCTTCGGATAACATCCAGACAGTCGTCAATATCATTGGCTTCGATGTCGATCAGGAAGGGCAGAACCTATTGAAGGAAGTAGCTGACGCCGGAAACGGGGAGTTCACTTATGTCGGATCCGAGCAGGAACTGAAGAAATACATGCGCAAGCAATACGAAGAGCTGCAAGATGCATGGTATGAATGGAAGGAAGCGGGGAAAAAAGAATCCTTTGAACTGAAGGAAGAGAAAAAAGCTTTAGCTAATGAAACAAAAGAAAGCATAAAAGAAAAGAGCAACCGGGAGAAGGAACGCATGAAAGCTGCCGATCTCTATCTGAAAGAAAAATATAAAGAAGATTACGACCACCCGGCACGGAAACTCTTTAATCCCATCATCGATTACTGCAATGACATATGGGGATACGGGGTCGATACAGGAAACGAGCTATGGTCTGAATCGGTAGATAACGGTAACAATGAACACAACAGGTATATGGATGAAGGAAACGAAAAAATCAATGAGGCCATTGATAAGAAGAATGGAAGTGATTGATTATTTTCAAGCGAAGGATATCGCATACACTAGTAAACCAGGAATGACCTTTCCTGGTTTTTTGTTATGTATAAGTTCATTATTTACGTCTCGTTTTTTTTTAATGGTTACGGAGGTGCCATTGGCGGATACACCAATCAAATTGGATTTAAGATTGATATAGTCGAAATCTACCCCGATAAGGGCATTTCCGCCTTTTGTGATAGATGTTTCAATCAATTTCCGGAGTGCCGATTCTTTTGCCGTTTCCATCTTCTTTGCGAACTGAGTGGATTCAACTCCCAAAAAATCAGCGAAATTAGCAGTGAATTCAGACAGAAACCCTGTTCCTAATACCACATGGCCACTCGCTATCCCAAAATACTTTTCAATTGTGTACCCCTCAAACGTATAACCGGTCGTGAGTTTATGCGATGAAATTGAATGATTCCTGGCTTCATTAAGGAAATAGTCCGTCACCGAAGTAAAAGCTTCTGACGACATGCCTTTTTGTAAAAGAATCGGCTTCTGCCTGTTCAATTCAGCGATAATTTCATCAGGAGTCTGGGCATCCCTTAAAGCATACAATGAGTCCATAAATTTAGCGGAGCATGTTTGGCAGAAAACAAAGGATAAAGAATCATAGCTTATATGCAGGTCTGAATCACTGATCCTTTTATTGCAGTTCGTGCAGTGTTGAGACATTCGATCATCCCTCCCTCATAAAATGTATATTTAGTTCTTTGTCTTTCTATACGGATTACGATGCTGGAACCGTAAGCTCTAGTAATCAAAAAACCGTATATTTACAACTGTTTTAGCAGATGAAAAGCAATAGTGGCCCATTCTTATAAGAAAAGCAGTGTAACAGGCAGCATAAGTTTTACAAGCATAATATTCTCCTTTTTAATCCCGCCTTATATTCTTCATAAAAGGACTTCCCAAGATACATAAAGCCGCTTATCGGCAAGCAACAAATTTATTAACAAAATCGCACATAAATATGTCCAAAACCATACGCAAGCAAAAAAAGATATGTTAATATAATGTTTGATAGAGTGTGGAACATTGAAAAAGCTTGTTATAACAATGATTATTTGATTATTTTGCACATATATTATTTTAAGAAAAAATATAGGGAAAAT
>CAKQBC010000204.1 GCA_934215995.1 uncultured Bacillus sp.
ATGCAGAATAATCCTTCGGCTCATATCGGTTTTCAGCATTATTTTTGGAGGGGAAACCAAAAATAATGCTATGGATGAAGCTCATGAGAGTGGATTTCCCCGCTTCATTTTCCCCATAGAACATATGCAGCTTCCCGAGGTCACGGATGACGGTATCATGCATTTTCCCGTACCCGTAAATATGCAATTCCTTTATATGCATCAGTCATCCCCCCTAATCGCCAGCAGCTCCACAAGCAAAAGTTCAGCGTCATCAATCATGGCTGTTTTTTCTTCTTCGGACAGCCCGTCAATGTATTTCCTTCCTGTTCCATGCTTATAGAGCGGACGGAGTGTTTCATCGACATCGCCCGCGTCCCAGTCCCGGGACAGAATATCCTTCACAATCGGCAAATTGTGCTCCATCCTTTTAGAATCCTTCTTCAGGTCTGCACGGTATGGGTAAACAAATTGTTCCTCGTCCTCTTCATCCTCAGCCAATAGCTCCAGCAAGTCGTCACAGTAATCGGAAAAGGATAAATCACTGTTATCATGGATGATGGAAAGAGATAAGAAAATGCCACAAGTGTCATGGCGAATCTCCTCCATCTTGCTTCGGCATGTTTCCAAGATTGTATCGAATGAATCTTCATGGGAAACGGTCACTTCAATCTCTTCCCAGATAATCTCTGATGTCGGGATGAAAGCGGCACTTGGCTCTTTCCCATCGAATTCAACATAGTAGCACCCTTTCAGACCGCTTTCTTTCCGGTGGCGCCCTTGGGTATTGCCTGGATAAATTATCGGCGGGTCCAAAGAGAGCTCACTGCGCTTATGGATATGGCCAAGTGCCCAATAATCCATATCTTTGGCAAGAAGATCGCCTAATGAAAACGGCGCATAGTTGCCATGTTCAGAAGAACCTTCGAGATTTCCATGCAGCATTCCGATATGATAGTCAGCTTCACCCGACTTGCGGTATTCTTCGATGATCCGCTGTTTCACATGCTGCACAGGGTAACTGTACCCGTATATATTCACACTTACTTCACCATTTTCAAACCGCTCCATAGCATACTTCCCTGGAAATACATGCACATTTCCGGGAAGGTCGACCGCAACCCATTTCCCGCCAAGATGATCATGGTTTCCGTGTATTGCGTAAACATGGATGCCATGCTCCTGCAATCGTTCCATTTCCTTGCGGAAGCGCACCTGCGTCCGCAGGCTGCGGTTTTCCCCATCATACAGGTCGCCGGCCAATAGAATAAAATCGACCTTCCTCACTATAGCCTCATCAACCAGTTTCCGGAATGCAAGGAAAGGAGCTTCCTTCATTTTATGTAAAATCGTTTCAGGCACATTCTTCAGCCCGGCAAAAGGACTGTCCAAATGCAGGTCCGCGGCATGGATGAATCTTATTCCGCTCATTAAAAATCACCTCGTTTGTCCTCATTTTACCACAAAACAAGAACATATTTTCCCTTTTGTTTTACGTCCTGCCCGAACATGCCGATAAAGCGGATATAGCCGGGATGCCACAATGCAAAAAAGCCTGGCCTCCCGATAAAGGAAGCCAAGCTTTCATTGCCTTAGTCTTTTTTTGTCAGATCCAACGCATTTTTGATGTTCTTAAAGGAAGAGCCTTGCCCGTACATAAGAACCCCTCCGCGGTATACCCTTGCCCCAAACAGCGCGACAGCGATGATGGTGGCAACAAGCAGCCCGATAGAAAGCGCCACTTCCCATACAGGCACTTCGACCATTCCGACACGCAGGAACATAAGCATCGGCGTGAATGGCGGGATGAACGACGTTACTTTCACGAATCCTGCCTCAGGTGTCGACAGCCCGAACATCGCCATCATGAAGCCGATAACCACAAGCCATACCATTGGGCTGATCATCTGCTGGACATCCTCCACACGGCTGACGAGAGAGCCGAGGAATGCCGCCAATGTTGCGTACAGCAGGTAACCAAGCATGGCGAAGACAACAGCATAGACAAGCACGGACACGGATAAGTCATCAAATCCTAGAAAGGACGAAAAACCTTCCGGCATATCCGACATAGCCTTTTTGAGTGAAATATAGCCGGCGATTAAAAATACACCAATCTGCGTAAGGCTCAATAAAGCGATACCGGCAATCTTGCCGAACATTTGCTGGACAGGCGAAACGCTTGAAACTAAAATTTCCATGACTCTGGATGTTTTTTCGCCGGCCACCTCCGACGCAATCATTCCTGCGTAGGTGATGACACCGAAATAAATGACGAACAGAATCACATAGACAAGCCCCCTGGCAGCATTCAGTTCTTCTTCTGTTTTGGCCGTTTCATCCAGGGCAACTTCTTCAAATGCAGCCGGCTGATATAAAGCCGCCAATTGCTGCTCATTGATATTCAGCTGCGTTTCCGTATATAGCTGATTCTTCACGTTTGTCAGCGCCTGGGAAAGCTCTGCGGGAATGTCCGAATTAGCGATTGTATTAGACTTGTAGGTTCCTTGCGGCAGCCCTGCGGCATCTGTGCCTATAATCAGATAGCCTGTAATATCCTCAGCCTCCACCTGCTTTTTGGCCGTTTCTTCAGAGGCAGCTTCCGTCAGTTCCGTCTCGGAGCCGGAAAGCTTCAATTGTTCCGCCAGCGGCTGATAGAAGCTGCCGCTTTCATCAATGACAGCTACCCGATCCACTTCATCCTTATCAAAAAAGTTAATGATGGCTGACAGATTGCTTACGATCAATAGAAGTCCAAGCATAACGGCTGTCGATATGATGAATGATTTCGTTTTTACTTTAGATGCATATGTATGGGCCAGTACAATCCAGAACTTATTCAAGGGAAGCACCTACTTTCTCGACAAAGATATCGTGAAGGGACGGCTCCTCGATTTCGAACTTCCGGACAAAACCTTTTCGGAATACTGCTTCCTGGACAGACTTAGCAGCATGATCATCCGTAATCTGCAGGATCGCCCCTTCGGCAGTCTCCCTGCTTTGTACAACCCCCGGCATCTCCGCAAGGAAACCAAGATCGAAGTCGGCGTGGATGACCAGGTTCTGTTTCCCGAATGACCGTTTAATATCCTTTAGTTTGCCATGGACAACAGGCCGCCCTTTATCCATGATGCACAGATTTTCACAAAGCTCCTCCACATGCTCCATCCTGTGGCTGGAAAAGACAATGGTCGTTCCGCTGTTCTTCAGATCAAGCACCGCCGATTTCAGCAGGTTGACGTTGACCGGGTCAAGGCCGCTGAATGGTTCGTCCATGATCAGCAATTTCGGCTTATGTATAATTGATGCTATGAACTGGATCTTTTGCTGATTCCCTTTCGATAGCTCTTCGACTCTCTTATTCTTGTAATCCGGGATGTTAAAACGATCAAGCCAATAATCGAGTTCGCGAAGCGTGTCCGCCTTCTTCATCCCCCTTAATCTCGCCAGATAGACGATTTGGTCCTTCACCTTAAGTTTGGGATAAAGCCCCCTTTCTTCCGGCAAATAACCAATCATTGAACTGGCCTCATACCCAAGCTGCTTTCCATTCCATGTAATGCTTCCTTCCGTCACATCGATCAGGCCGAGTATCATCCGGAAGGTCGTTGTTTTACCTGCTCCGTTCGCACCGAGAAACCCGAATATTTCTTTTTCCGGGATATTGAAGCTCACGTTATTGACGGCTGTGAATGAACCGAACCGTTTTGTGACAGAGTCAATTATTAATGCCATTTTCATTCATACCTCCTTTATATATAGGTTATACGGACTAGCCTACAAAAAGTTCCAAACTTTTCTTTCTTTACAAATTCGGATAGTTAAGGTAAAAATAAAATAAATCAGAATAGTTAAAGTAGGTGCAAAAATATGAAAACATACAAATTGACAGCGTTCGACCAAAGCGGAGAAAAGCTGCTGGATGAATCATTCCAAAGCGAAAATGACGATACAGCAAAAGAGCTTGGCACAAAACTCCTTGAGGAAAAAGGATTGAGTGACATTACTCATCGCTGCACTTCCCCAGCCGGGAAGCTTATTCTGTTCCACCGCTAAAAGGCAGGCCATAGCCCGCCAATTGTACTTGAATCAACCTCGGGCCAACCTAAGATACATAGGGCAGCAATACCAAAAGGGGGGAGAACCTGCTTGAAAGTGCAGCTAGTTCTTCCCCTTTTTTTATAGATTCATAGCACTGCTTTTACATCCCTTTAAATTCTGGTTTACGTTTTTCGACAAACGCTGTGATTCCTTCCAGATGATCCTCTGTTTTCCGCATTTTCGATTGTCCATGCTTTTCCAATTCCAGCATCTTTTGAAGGAATGGGCGATTTCTCTCTGCAAGGATTTTTTTCGTTCGGATCATTGCCTTAACAGGGCTTTTCAGCCAGGAGGCAATCTTCTCCTCCACCACTTGCTCGAGGTTGCCGTCAGCCAGCTCTTGAATGAGTTCCTTCTGATACGCTTCCTCGGCTGTCATCACTTTCCCTTCCCAAATCAGCTCCTTTGCCCTTACATCACCAATTCGCTGGCTGAGATGGAAATGGGCCCCGCCATCCGGAATGAGGCCGATCCCGATAAAATTCATCGCAATCTTTGCCTGCTTGTCCGCAATGATATGGTCGGTTCCTAAAGCCAAGCTCAAGCCAAGGCCTGCAGCCGCCCCATGCACGGCGCACAACGTCAGCTTCGGCATGCAGTATAAGGCGACAGCCAAATCTGTGATTGCATCCATCACGGGATAAAATTCTTTCTCATCGTTCATCTGTGTCATCATCTTGATGTCCCCGCCGGCAGAAAACGCTTTCCCGGCGCCTTTTAGTACTACGATATCGACACTGTCATCGATACTGATTTCTTTCAATTTCTTCCCTAGCATTTTCAACAATCGGACATCCAAAGCATTCATCGCTTCAGGCCTGTTCAATTCAATTGTGACTACCCTGCCGTCCCTATGGA
>CAKQBC010000205.1 GCA_934215995.1 uncultured Bacillus sp.
GCTTCGTCCACTGTACCCTTTATGTAGGAAACGATTGCCGCCTCAATTTCATTCGTCATTTCCACTACAGCCGGCGTCCCAATCTCCTTCTCCTCTTCAATGAGCTTCATCATGAACTGGTGTTTTTTCCGATACTCCAATATCGAAATCAAAGAGGCATGGGCCTGCTCGTGAAATGTCGGGTACTTGGCAAATTGTTGTTCGGCAACCTGTTTCATTTCCGCTATCAGCTCTTGGACGATAATTTGAAATAGCTGCTCTTTATTATTGAAAAAATTATAGATGGTGCCTTTGCCGACATTGGCCAGCTTGGCAACCTGGTCCATAGTCGTCGCCTTATATCCGAACAATGTAAACGATTTTGTTGCAGCCTCAAGGATTTGCTGTCTCCGGTCAATGGCCATTACATCACCTCACCATTAAAATGACTGAATGACTAGGATAGTCATAAAGTACAAAAAATATAATAACATGGTAATCTGCGCAAAGCAATCGATTATGCATGCCTACCCATTTTCTTATAAGAAATAAATGAATCCGAGGATGAAAGAAAGCAAAAAAGCGAAGAAACATATATGCAAAAATAAAGTATAAAGACCATCTCCCAAGGAGCGCAGTTTCTGGACTCTCGCAATCCGCTCCCTCTCTTTCCTGTTAAGCATCATACTCATTGAAACAACCTTGTCTCGCAGGATATTATTTCCATCTATCATATCCTGAACAAAAAGGAAAAACCATCCATTTATTTAGAATGGATGGCTTCTTTTTCAGCATATGTTTTACTGCCCTTCAGAAATTCAAGTACGTATTCAACGGCAGCTTCCGCCTGGTCTATGCAGTCAGGAAGGCCCAATCCTTCAAATGAGCTTCCCGCCAGCCAAACACCCGGCAGTTTATCTTCTACTTCCCTTTTCAATTGAATAACCCTGTCTTTATGCCCGACATAATATTGGGGCATTGCATTCTTCCATCTTGAAACAATTGTAAAGTCAGGCTCTGCCGCAATGTCCATCGTTTTATTCAAATCTTCAAGGACAATCTTGGAGATTTCTTCATCAGACAGGTCAACGATCGCTTCATCCCCTGCCCGCCCCACATAGCAGCGCAGCAGTGCTTTCCCCGGAGGGGCGCTATGCGGCCATTTCTTATGGGTCCATGTACAGGCAGTTATCGTATAATCGCTGTTGCGTGAAACAACGAATCCGGTTCCGTTTATATCATCCTTCAAGGCGCTTTCGTCAAAAGCCATGGCAACCGTAGCGACACTTGTGGATGCCATGTTCTTGAAGCCATCAAAGAATGGATATTCAGAAAATATGGACTGGGCGACTGTTCCCGGAACTGCTACAACAAGGGAGTCAGCATCGATCCGCTCTGCGTTATTCAAGGCAACCTGATACTTCGATCCGATTTTCAACACGCTTTCGACTTTCGTATTCTTAAGGACAGTTATATCCGTAAGCTGCTGCTCGATTGCATCGACCAAGGATTGAAGCCCTGTTTTTAAGGTTTGGAACTGCCCCTTCTGCATCTTTATGCTTTGGCTGCTTTCCTTCGGCTTCTTCGGGCGAGTTTTTCCCATTCCGATGATCAGGCTTCGGTATTTTTGTTCCACTTGCAAGAATTGGGGGAATGTAGCCTTTAGGCTCAAATGATCGATATCCCCCGCATAGATGCCGGAAAGGAGAGGTTCAATCAGGTTTTCCACCACTTCATCACCGAGCCTCCTTCTGAAGAATTGCCCTAACGACTGGTCTTCAGAAGGATTCGATTTCGGCATAACAAAATCTGCTGTGGCTCTTATTTTTCCGGCTGGGGAAAACAAACCGGTTGTGATGAAAGGCTTCATTTGAGTCGGAACACCCATAATGGAACCTCCGGGCATCGGGAACAGCTTGTCTCTGACTAGGACGAATGATTTTCCGGCGGTATTATTCACCAGCTGATGATCCATCCCTACCTCTTTGGCAAGCTTGGCAGCACTTGTTTTCCTTTCCAGAAAGGAATCAGGCCCTCTTTCAATGACAAATCCGTCCTTGACGACCGTTTGCACTTTTCCTCCTAATCTTGGAGACCCTTCCACCAGAATAACCTCAATCGGCAGGCTATTCTCCCTGGATTGCTTCTGCAAGTAAAAAGCAGCAGCCAATCCGGTGATCCCTCCGCCAATCACAACGACCTTTTGTTTTTTAGAACTCCCCATCTCATCGCCTCTTCGTAAAAATTATTTCTCCAATTTATTCAGTACAACCGTGGCCATCGCATCAATGAAGGTCGGATGCGCACTTGGCATCGCAGGCCTGTAATAGCCGACCTCCAATTCATTTGTAATCACTTTGCATTCGTAGTCATTGTCATAGAGGACTTCAAGATGCTCAGCAACAAAACCTGCTGGAATATATACAAATGCTTTATATCCGTGCTTTTCATACAGTTCCCTTGTTAAGTCCTGCACATCCGGCCCAAGCCATGGTTCCGGCGTTTGCCCTGCGCTTTGCCAGCCCAGCTCCACATTGTCAATATCGGCGCCTTTTGCAATTAATTCAGCCGTTTCCCTTAATTGCTCCGGATAAGGGTCTTTTAATTGAAGAATCTTTTCAGGAAGACTATGTGCAGAAACAATCAAAACAAAATTCTCTCTTTCTTCTTCCGTCATTTTCTCCTTCACTTCGTTAAGGCGGTCAACCCAATATTGAATGAATTTCGGCTCATCATACCAGCTTTCCACACATGTGATTTCCGGACCGCCAATTTCTTTCGCTTTCTCTTGCGCACGACCATTATAGGATTTGACGCTGAATGTTGAAAAGTGGGGCGCCAGAACGATACTGACCGCTTCCTCAATGCCGTCTTCCTTCATTTGGACAACAGCATCCTCAACGAAAGGTTCGATATGCTTAAGACCCAAATACGCTTTGAATTCAATTTCATCCTGTACGCTGTTCAGCTTTTGCTCCAAAGCCTGCGCTTGTTCCTCCGTTATTTTTGCAAGCGGTGAAATGCCGCCGATTGCTTCATACCTGTCCTTGAGATCCTGAAGATTCTCATCGGACGGCCTTCTTCCATGCCTTATATGTGTATAGTAGCGTTCAATATCTTCTTCACTGTATGGAGTTCCATACGCCATAACCAATAATCCCATTTTCTTTTTCATGACTGTTCCACCTTTGTTAATAAGCTTTACTCTTATTTTGCCTGAGAGAATGGCAATCTATCAAACTATAAGCACATCGAAAGTGCAAAGTATTGTCATTTTTGTGAAGCTGAATACTCATGAATAAAGTTTGTCAGTTTTTTCAGGGTATCCGGGTTGACTTCAGGAAATACCCCATGCCCCAGGTTGAAGATATAGCCAGGGGAAGCCATTCCCTGATCAAGAATTGCCTTGGCCCTCTCTTCGATTACATCCCAGGAAGATAGCAGAATCGCAGGATCCAGATTTCCCTGCACCGTTTTTGTGATGCCCTTCTCCCTTGCTTCGGAAATCGGCATTCTCCAATCCAGCCCGACAACATCAAGAGGCAGGTCATTCCATTCCATCGCCAGATGACTTGCGCCGACGCCGAACATAATCAAAGGCACGTTTTCTTCTCGTAAGCTGGAGAAGATTTTATGCATTACCGGCTTAATATAGTAACGGTAATCGTCCACATTCAATGCGCCTACCCAGGAATCGAAGATTTGGATTGCCTTGGCACCGGCCTTAATTTGCGACTTCACGTAAGTGATTGTCATTTCGGCCAGCTTGTCCATTAACGCAAACCACGCTTTCGGCTCCGTATACATAAATGCTTTTGTTTTATTGTAATTTTTCGACGGGCCTCCCTCTATCATATAGGATGCCAGTGTGAATGGCGCCCCGGCAAACCCGATCAATGGGACAGACAGCTGTTCTTCAACAAGCAGCTTAATCGTGTCAAGGACATAAGGCACATCCTCTTCCGGATTGATTGTCCCCAATTTTTCTACATCAGCTGCCGATCTGACCGGATTAGCGATTACAGGCCCGATCCCTGCTTTAATATCGACATCCACCCCAATTGCCGGCAGAGGAGACATGATGTCCTTATAGAGGATAGCCGCATCCACTCCATACTGTTCGACTGGCAGCCTCGTAACATAAGCGCATAGCTCAGGCTGGTGCGTAATTTCGAAAAGTGAGTATTTTTCTTTTATTTTCCTGTATTCAGGCTGCGACCTGCCGGCTTGCCTCATATACCAGACCGGTACATAGTCTGTCCGTTCGCCTCTCGCAGCTTTCAGGAATGTTTCATTAATGACCTTTTTCATCTTATATCCGCCTTTCGTCCCCTGAAGAAAATTTCAGGTTAAATACTTATGCTTTTGTGTATACTTTAACTAAAGCGGGTGACCTGCGCCCATAAGCTTGCCCAGAATAGCAAGGGTCCGGCCCCTGAAGGACCCGGCAAACTTCCCTTTGATCGCGCATTGCCTGGCTGCAAGCTCCCGCTTTATGAATTCAAAATTGTGTGTAGATGAACCGCCAGTATAATGCCGATTGTTATGGCCTGCAACTGGAAGAAGAACGAAACTCCCGCCAATTGAAGCTCTTTTTTCTTTTGTCGTCCTTTACTAGACAAGCTTTTTGAAAATCAAGTCATTTTATCATATTTTCATTATCTATTGAAAATTGTAAGACTTCAGCATTAACAGATAAATGCTTCCGGAATTGGGATAGCTTGGTTTTATGACGCAAGGCGCTTTCCCCGTTATTCCCTGGCTTGTCCGTTTTGGACGCAGGAGGCGCTTAAAGCCGGCAGCTGTACCGGTGCGGACGCCCTCTGCTGTATAAAGGCTTCTCGAACTTGTATCTAAACTGGTATCAATATATCCTTTTATTCTATATAAGTATAGTTTACTTTTATAATTGTCAAAAAATTGACGTTTTTGCACTATGTCTGA
>CAKQBC010000206.1 GCA_934215995.1 uncultured Bacillus sp.
ATCCTTCCTGCAGCCAATTCACTAATTGATTTCTAATCATAATAGGACACCTCCCCATCAGTATATCATGAATGTCGTTTATCTAAGAACAAGCAAATCTAAGGAAAAAGCATCCCATTCATTCCCTTAAGAGCCAGGATTGCATTATACTGGCTGTTTGAAGCATAAAAAACCGCACTAAAATTTTTTTATTTTCATGCCTGATAAGTGCAGCGAACAGGTGAATCGAAAAACGGGCTGTATGGCCCGTATCCAGCGCACCCAAAACTATCCTGATTCCACTATGTTATATGCAAAACCCGCCCATCTCAAGCTGCCACGGGCATCTGCATGGGCTGTCCTTCCCTCTCGCCCCTTGTTGAAAGAGCAAGAGCTAAGCACGCAGCTTAGCTCCCGGTTTATATAGCATCAGTTTGATTTAGACTCTATGAATGAGGCGATCCGTTCGATTGCATGTTCAAGGTTTTCCATCGATGTTGCATAGGATAAGCGGATATTCTCATCTGCCCCGAATCCGGAGCCAGGTATTACCGCCACCAGCGCCTCTTCTAAAAGGGCTGCTGAAAAGTCATCCACATTTGCGAACCCTGTTGCTTCCATTGCTTTTTTCACATTAGGGAACAAATAAAACGCCCCTTCAGGCTTAATGCATGAGATGCCTGGAATCGAGATAAGCTTCTCATAGATCGCATCCCTTCTGCCTTCGAATGCCTTCCTCATTTCTTCAACAGGCTCCTGGCTTCCCTCATAGGCTGCAATGGCACCGTACTGTGCAGTCGTAGTCGGGTTTGATGTGCTATGGCTTGCAAGGTTGGCCATAGCTTTAATGATGGCTGCATCCCCTGCAGCATACCCGATCCTCCAGCCAGTCATGCTGTGCGACTTGGAGACTCCGTTAATAATGATTGTATTCTTTTTTAGTTCAGGCGAAAGCTCGGCGATCGATACATGCTTTGCATCACCGTAAACCAGCTTTTCGTATATTTCATCGGAAACAATCAGGATGCCATGCGCCAGGCAGACCTCGCCAAGCTGCAGCAGCTCTTCGGCTGTATAAAGCATGCCCGTCGGATTGCTTGGTGAATTGATAATTACGGCCTTTGTACGGTCCGTAATGCTCTTCTTCAGATCCTCGGGCGTGATCTTGAAGGAATTGCTTTCCTTCCCTTCACAGTAAACAGGCGTTCCGCCCGCAAGCTTCACTTGTTCGGGATAGCTGACCCAATAAGGAGTAGGGACAATAACCTCATCCCCCTCATCCAGAATTGCCTGGAACAACGTATAAAGGACATGCTTCGCCCCGGAACCGACGATGATTTCCGTTTCCTTGTATTCAATTCCCTGATCCTGTTTCAGCTTATTGATGATTGCTTTCTTAAGCTGGGGCAGCCCTGCGGAAGCCGTGTATTTCGTATGGCCCTCTTTCATTGATTCATAGGCTCTGTCAATGATGTGCTGCGGTGTATTGAAGTCAGGTTCCCCTGCTCCTAAGCCGATGACATCCAATCCTTGCGCCTTAAGTTCTTTTGCTTTTGCTGTGATCGCCAATGTAGATGACGGAGTCAAAGCCTGAACGCGTTTTGCCAATTCCATAACGATTTCCCCCTGTTATCTATATCTAAGCTTTCTTTTGTTTTTCCTGGCTCTAAGCTGCTGTTCGCCGGCAGATATGAAGGCAATAGCAAGCTTGCCCATTGCCTATTTCTTGAAATTATATGCGATATACTTAAGGTTGCCCTGTTCATCCTTGACTGTTATTTCCCAAATCGGCACTCTTTTCTTCATGCCAAGTTTGACTGATACGATCTCGTAAGGATTATGTTCATTTTTGACACGTTCAATGATTTCGCTTTCGCTGTATCCTGATGAGTATTTCATTTTGATGACTTTCTCTTTCTTCAGGTCATCAGGAATGAACAATGCATAGTCGGTCCCCTTCTCATCTGGCCCGATTATGACAGAGTAGGACTCTGTGCCATGGTACAGGTAGAATTCATCGACGCTTTCCAGCCCGCCTTCATTTTTGGCGATGCCTTCCGCTCTCTCTTCAGCCGATTTTTTTTGGTCGACACCTGCAAGGACAGAAGCAGCGATATATCCGAGCAGCACAAGAACGGCAATGCTCACGATCCAAATCCATTTTTTCAAATACACCACTCACTTTATGTTCTATAGATTGTCAGGATTGCCTGATCTTGATTTTCTTTATCGAGGGCCAAACCAAACATCAATTGGTCATATTTCAGATTTCGGTTCAATGCATCGACGATTTTATATAAATCAGGCTGATATTGAACTTTCACAGTAGATATTACTTCTGGTTTACTTTGCATTTTTTTGTTTGCCCCCTGCCAACGAAAGAATTTTTTCTGCTTTATAGTCCGATACTGATTCTCAACAATATTATAACAGTTTTTTCGCCATATTTATAAAAATTTTATCCTGCCCCTGTCTACTGAATCCGCTGTAAACCGGGGCGTTCCATACCATCCACTTACAGGAACATCACCCGGCACTCCGTTTTTTGCCTTTACAGCCATTGTTTGATCGCCGGCTTCAAAGCATCAAGTGTTATGTCGGCTTTGTCGATATCAGGGATCGAATGGATAAAATCGGCGCCATAAGGCGCTGTAACAATCCGCCTGTCGCAGACAATGAATATTCCGCGGTCGTCATCCGTACGGATCAGCCTGCCGAACCCCTGCCTGAACCGGATGACTGCTTCCGGCAGCGTATAAGAGGAAAAGGGATTCCCGCCATCCGCAATAATCTCGTTGCATCTCGCTTCCGTGACCGGCTCGCTCGGAGAAGAAAACGGGAGCCTTACCATCATCAGGCACTGGAGTGTCTCGCCTGGAAGGTCCAGCCCGTCCCAAAACCCTGCAGTCCCAAGCAGTATCGATTTGTCATAATTCTGGAAATACTTGATCAGCCTTGATTTGCTGTTGCTCGATACCCCGTGTGACAGGATGCTGAAATCGTCCAGCTCAGGTTCGTTTTTCAGCCATTCATGCGTCTGCTTCAGCATTTCATGGGACGTGAACAACACAAGCATCCGTCCCTTTGCCGCCAGGGCAGCGTCCCTAATATAAGCGGCAATCCAGGCGGCGTAATCCTCGACGCTTACCTTATTCACCTCAGGAATATCCGAAGCAACAAGCATGCGCACTTTCTCCTTATAATTGAACGGCGAAGGATACTCCAGCGTTTCGCATTCCTGTACATAGATACCCAGCTTTTTCTTCATGTAGTCGAACGAACCTTTGACTGTCAATGTCGAAGAAGTAAGGATGACGCTTCTTTGCCTAGAAAAGAAACGGTTCCAGAGGGTATTCCCTGCCAGGATCGGCTGTGAATATAAATAAACATACTGGGAAGGGCTATTGCGGTTCCATTCCAACCAGTAGATTGTACCTTCATTCGGTTTAAGGAAGTACTCTCTCAACTGGCCGCTCTTCTCCCTCATGAACTGTACAAGCGCATACAGCTCCGAGAGATAAAACATCTGTGATTTCCCGAGCTGGCTGGACTGCAGGATGTATGTCGTGCCTGCATCAAGCAATCCGGCCAGTTGTTTGAAATGATCGACCAAACGTTCCACGAGCATCAACAGCGCTCTTTGATTAGGCGATGCCAGAAGGATTTCCCGAAGATTGGCCGCATTCTTATCTGCAGCCCCTGCCATCCTTTTTTCCGACATTCCGGCAAGCATGCGGAAAAACTGCTCAAGCTCGTAGCCGATTTCCTGGACCGCGTCTTCTATACGCACACATAATCCCTCGTCCGTTTCCTTTCCGGCCTTCAGGAATTGCTTTAATCGATAAAGCAGCAGCTTTTGTTCTGCCGTGCCTATTTTATTCAGCATCATCTTGATCGATATATAATCAAAGGATGAACCCAAATGTTTAGAAGCAGCATGGTCAAGCTGATGTGCCTCATCGATAATAATTGTTGACCCGCTGAATATCCCCTCTTTATTTGTAAAATAATCGGTCAATAAATAAGCGTGGTTCGTTATGATGAGGTCCGCCACTTCCGCCTGGGCCTTTGCCCGGTTATAGAAATCGAAAGGCTCCCAGGAAGCCTGGTGCTCATTTGCCAGCCTGGTTCCGTTATGGAGCTTTTCCCAAAACAGTTCTCCCCCGCTTGTTAAGTTCAATTCGTCACGGTCCCCGGTCTCCGTTTGCAGAAGCCAAATCAGGATTTGCATTTTTGTCAGCGTACTGTCGTAATTATCATCCCGTATCCTCAGTACACGATCGACATTCGCCAGGCTGATGTAATTGGAGCGCCCTTTGAGGATCGCGGTTTGAAGCGGGAACGGAATGCTGTTCATAAGGTTGGCCATTTCTTTCTGTAGCAGCTGATTCTGCAGTTCAATTGTATATGTACTGATGATGACCTTTTCGTTGTTCGCAACGGAAAAATACGCAGCCGGCACCAAGTATCCGAGTGTTTTCCCAAGGCCGGTCCCTGCCTCTAGCATAGCCAGCTTCTCTCCGTTGATGAGGCGGTATACATCGTCCATCATTTTCAGCTGTCCTTGCCTAGCCTCAAATAGGGAAAAAGCTTTTTTGAGCATCTCCATTTTTTCTTCATGTTTCTCCGGAAATTCAACAGCAAGCGGGCGAGGCAGCTTTTCCGGCGGGACAGGCTTGCGGAAGGCAATTCCCTTATGGATCTGCAAATACGGATGATGCAATGGGCTCTGCTTCATCCTTTGCTGCAATGTATATTCCATCAGCTCCGAAATTTCGCTCTGCAAGGAATGCGAAAGAGTAAGGAGCTGTTTCAATGTGACAAGCGGTATTTGCTTTAACTCGTCAGCAAACTTCATCAATAGCTCGGCTGTCACAAGGGCATCACTGTCTGCCTGGTGCGGGCGTTCATGGATCAGCCCTTCTGCAGCTGCCAGATGGGACA
>CAKQBC010000207.1 GCA_934215995.1 uncultured Bacillus sp.
GAGCCCTTCCCTACAGTGGAACACTTCACGAAAATCTCTCTTTCTTAAAAAGTTTCCGCAAATCTGTACTATATCGGAACGGGGCCACATAAAGTAAAGTAGAATCAGTTTTACTAGTTTGCATGCCGACCCCACTATAGGGTTCCGGCTCTCCTGCAATCGGTCCATGATAACCTTATTCATTCAACGAGAGGATTAAATCATGAAGCATATTTTTGCATTTGAAAGAAAAGAAGACTATGAAAAACACGAGGGAATCATTCAGCGATTCAATCAGAAGCTGAAAAACTACCAGCAGGTTCTAGAAGCTGACTATCAATTAAAGGATTTGCCGAAAGCCGTGGTGTGGACTGCAGGCGAACTGGCAACCACGGTGTTTTCTGACATACCGATCCCTGCCTATACAAATAAAAATATCATCTATATGTCTCCTGATTTGGAGGAATGGAGAAGCATTCTCGTAAAACAGCTCAACGGCAGGGACCTGCCTGATATCCAATCATTCTATGAAAGCTTTTCAGAGAATCAAATGTTTGTCATATTGGCGCATGAGCTGACTCACCATTCGGATTTATTTCCCGATGAATTTGACGATGAAAGAGAAGATAGCATCTGGTTCGAGGAAGGGATGTGTTTTTACCTCCCCCGGAAACTGACATTGAGTGCGAACGAAATGAATGAGATTACAGCAGCTGAAATGCATTTGGCTGAAGCATTCAAAGCGCAATACGGAAACCATCCACTGGATGATTTCGGCAGCGGTTCCTATCACGGAGATCTGACAGGCATCATGTATGATTATTGGCGCAGCTATCTGACTGTAAAAGAGATAGTGGAGGATTGCTTTGATGATGACATACATGCTGTTTTCAAGGCGTATGATGCATGGCATAAGGAAGGGCGAAAAATGCCGTTAACCCAATTTTTCATAGGGAAGAGCCGGTGAAAAACATCACCGGCTCTTCGTTTATTTATCCTTTAGACAAAAGTGTTGGCAGCTGTTTGTTTGGATTGCCTTATGAGCAGGTTCAGCTCTGCCTGCAGTCTCTGCTGGATGTCCGGGTCGACCTTGAATACACCGCCATCCAATCGCTGCACTTTCGAATCGAGTGCATACACACCTTTTTGGATATTGGTTGCGCCGAGCGCTGCGAATAAAGGCTTCAATGCAAAATCGATGACCAACAAATGTCCCTGGCTGCCGCCGATTACGAGCGGGAGGACCGGTTTCCCTTCTAATGCCTTTTGCGGCAATAAGTCCAGATAGGTCTTCAGGACACCTGAGTATGACGCTTTATAAACCGGCGTCAGGACAATGACAGCTTCTGCTTCTTCTATCTTTTTATGCGCCTCATTGATTTTTTCGCTTGCGAAATTGGCCCTTATTAAATCATCCGCAGGCAGATCGATCACTTTCACCTGGCTGTAGCTGATTCCTTCTAGGTTCAAAAAGGAAATCACCTCATTTTCAATGCCGTTCAATCGGGAGTTATCCGATACTCCTCCTGAAATAACTGCAATCTGTGCCATCTGCATCCCTCCTGAATATTATATTTATTTCATTTATGGTCCCTATATGCCGGATTCCATTGCAGGAGATACCTCTCCAAAAACTTGGCTATGGAGTCCGCCAGCTTTCCGAGCAGTGCATACAGCAGAATTGCCAATACTACAACATCCAATTGCATAAACTCCCTGGCATTCATCGACATGTAGCCGATTCCGGAGCTCGCTGCGACTGTTTCCGCAACGATGAGCGTCAGCCACATCACCCCAAGGGCGTAGCGGATTCCGACAAGGATAGAAGGGAGGGCACCTGCCAAAATCACCTTCCTGAACAGCTTAAAGCGTGATAACCCGTAGATATTCCCCATTTCAATCAAGCCCTTATCGACCGTCCGGATGCCATGGTACGTATTGATATAAATCGGGAAGAATACACTGATGGCCACCAGGAACACTTTCCCTTCTTCACCAACGCCGAACCAAATGATTACAAGTGGAATCAATGCCAGATTCGGGATGTTCCGAAGCATTTGGATCGTCGTATCGAAATGCCTGTCGGCAAAAGGGAAGAGGCCGTTCAATAGCCCGAACAGCAGCCCGAGCCCCGCTCCGATCAGGAATCCGCTGAAGGCCCTCGTAAAGCTGACCTGTATGTGTTCAATCAATACGCCTGATTGGGTTTGCTGAATAGCAGCCTGAACGACCTCAAGCGGGGAGGGAAGAATATTATTTTCAAGCAAGCCCAAGCTTGAGGTCAGCTGCCAGGTCACAATCAGGAAAATCGGGATGATCCATGGCGAAATTTTATCGTATATCCGTGCTCCTGCATTCTTTTTCTTCATTCAAATCTCCTCCGCTTTTTTCATTCATGTTATGGCTGCCACACATAATCCTCGATTTTCACCGTTTTGCTGATCAAACCGATTTCCTCAAGATCCTTCATTTGGTTATTGATATCCTCTATTGCCGCTTCATCAAGGTATTGGGGATCAGAGCTTTTTCTTCCCAGCGAAGACGCCCATATATCGGCATCCACCTTGGTGTTAATCTCCAATAACTCTGCCGCTTCCGATGGGTCTTCATTGATCGACTTTCCTATTTTGTTCAAATGGTCAACGTAGGCCTGAACGACATCCGGATGTTCATCCGTCATTTCTTTTGTCGAATAATAAAAAGAGCGGTAGGTTGTTATCCCTTCAGAGGTCGTCAATATTTTATTTCCTGCCTGTTCAGCCACCGTCAAATACGGATCCCATATAACCCAGGCATCAACATCTCCCTGGTTGAAGGCAATGCTTGCATCAGGCGGTGCAAGATAGACGGACTCGACATCATCAATGGACAGTCCCTCTTTTTCCAGCGCCTTCGTCAACAGATATTGGGCGATTGAAGCCTGGTTATAGGCAACCCGCTTCCCTTTCAGGTCCTTGATTGATTCAATGCCCGAATCGCTATGGACCAGGATTCCTTGAGTATCGGGAGCTGAGGGCTCACTGGCGATATAACGGAAGTTCATTCCTTTTGAGAGCGCCATGATGGCAGGGGCATCCCCTGCATTGGCGAAATCGATGCTCCCTGCATTCAACGCTTCCAGGATGGCGGTGGCATGCGTAAACTCGGACCACTCAACCTTATAGCCCTTTTCCTCCAGCTCATTCTCAAGTTCTTTTTTATCTTTCAGCAATAAAGTCGTACCGCCTTTTTGATAGCCGATCTTAATGGTATCCTTTTTGCCTTTGCCGGATGTTTCTTCATCCCCGCACGCCGCAAGCAGCAGAAGCAGCGATGCAAACAAGGCGATTAGTATATAATGATATTTTCTCTTGCTTTCAACTAAGTTCATTGCGTGTTCCTCCAAAAACGTATTGGGCTTTACTTAAGAAGCGCTTGCTTTTCCCTTAATCTAGCCTTCACTCTCGGTATGATCGTCTCGCCTACCTGCTCGATTGTTTCAAGATGAGGGAATCCTCTCAGAAGCACCTTATCGAACCCGAGCTCGATATACTCAACCAGCCGGTCTGTCACTTGGTCCGGAGTGCCGACGAGGGCAATGGAGTTCCCTGTAATGACCTGCGTCAATCCTGCCCACAAGTTCGGCCCAATGACAAAATTATTGTCTTTCGCCTGTTCCATCAGGCTATGGAGCCTTTTCACCCCTTGGGCTTCCCCGACCGTTTTTGTCTGGAAGCTTTTTTCTGCCGCCTGCTCTGCCGATATATTCTGTACGAGCCGATTTGCATTATTCCAGGCCTCTTCCTCCGTATCCCCTAAAATGACCTGAAAGGATATGCTGTAGGATAGGTTCCTGTTTTTTGCCGCCGCACGCTGTTTCATTTCCTCGATCAGCTGCCTGGAATTCTCCAATGTCTCTCCCCACATCATATAAACGTCCGCCACTTCAGAAGCTACATCTTTCCCTATTTCCGAAGCCCCGCCGAAATAGATATCGGAACTTGGTTGGCTTACCGAATCAGGGAAAAGAGAAGCATTTTTTAGCGTAAAGAAGTCGCCGTCATGGTCGAAAGAGGACCCTGAAAACATTTTTTTCAGCACCTGGATATATTCCCGTGTCCGCTGGTACCGCAAGGAGTGGTCGAAAGAGTCTCCTTCGGCAACCAGCTCTTTCGGGTTTCCGCCAGTCACGATATTCACGCGCGCCCTGCCTCCCGACCAGTAATTGACGGTTGCGAATTGCTTTGCGAAAATGGCAGGCTGTGTTGACCCCGGCCTTACAGCAAACAGAAAATTCAGCTTCTCCGTATGGGCGATCAAATTCGATGCAACCACCAAAGAATCCAGGCAAGCTGTCCCTGTCGGAAGCAGAAGCGTGGAGAAGCCCCCTTTCTCTGCCGCCTGTGCTATTGCCCTTATATACTCCAGTGTCGGGGGACGCTGGTTCTGGCCGCCCATTCCTGTCCATGCGTCGACATGGGCATCCGCTCCTTCTCCGCTCTTGCCTAAATATTCACCATCTCCTGAAGTAGGAGCCATTGTTATGAATTCAACCATTCCTTATTCCTCCCTTACATCTGTGAGCCGGATATCCATTCGGCTATAGTTACGCAGTACAACTTATTATTCCTATAAAAAAACTAGGATTATAACGCATAGGTAAGTGTTTTTTCAACCCGTCCGGAAGTTTCCCCGGGTTTTTCTTCCGGAAGCTCCTTCCCTAGGACGCTGGCCAATACCTGTTCTTCCAATGCGGCAAACCCGGGGTTCGTTCTTTGCCGCGGCCTCGGCAAGAGAACATCGATATCGAGCTTGATTTTCCCTTCTTCAATCAGGATGACGCGGTCCGCAAGGGTAATCGCTTCGCTGACGTCATGGG
>CAKQBC010000208.1 GCA_934215995.1 uncultured Bacillus sp.
GAGGGGACGGCTTCACCTTCAGCGTACCTGATATTTTCAGGGACCGTTTCACATTTTACTATATTGCACTAGGCTTGCTTGTCCTGATTTTTATAGCACTTAAATTATTCGTTTCTTCATCGGCCGGCAAGGTTCTCAAGGCGATTTCGCAAAATGAAAGAAGGGCGGAGGCGCTTGGGTATAAGACGCTGTATTATAAAGTGATTGCCAGCATTGTGGCAGGAACTGTAGCTGCCATAAGCGGGGGCTTGTATGTCATGACACTTCGTTTCGTCAATGTGAATGTCTTCTCCATAGAGATGACGCTTGATGCGTTGTTGATGACAATGATTGGCGGGGTAGGAACATTGGTGGGGGCGATTGCCGGTGCTGGAATCCTAGAATATCTGCAGCATTCTCTTTCGAGGCTAGCTATGGAATATCCCATCTTTGAACGGTGGACGATCATCCTTGGTTTCTTGTATATTCTTGTGCTGCTGGTTTTCCCTCGCGGTTTGGCCGGGGCCTTCCGTTCATTGAACAGGAAACAGAAAAAGAAACCAAAAAAGCAGCAGGATTTGGCTGCGTGAAAAATAGCCCGGCTGTTGATACAGCGGGCTATTTTTCAGTAACTGGGATTCTGCAAACTACGAAACTTTGAAACGATTGACGATTTTCTCCAGTTCGGAAGAAATGCTGTTCATTTCCTCAGTGGAGAGCGCGACCCGTTCCATTTCTTTTTGCTGCTGCGCGGCAGAGGCACTGACTTCCTCAGCGGAAGCTGCTGTTTCTTCAGAAATGGCTGAAACGCTTTGGATTGATTCAATTGCCTGGTCTTTATAAGTAAGCATTGCCTGGAGCTTCACATTGATATCCTGGATAGAGTTGGATAATTGTTCAGCCAGTTCGGCATTTTGCTTGAATGCAACCTCTGTATCTGAGACTGCCTGGTTTTTGCCTTCTATTAATTCCATGTTTTTTGTGATGACGGATACTGTCTGCTGTGATTCTTCCATGATTTCCTGAACCGTTTTTTGGATAATGTCCGTTTCCTTGCGTGATTGTTCGGCAAGCTTTCTCACTTCCTCCGCAACTACCGCGAATCCTTTCCCGTGTTCTCCGGCGCGTGCAGCTTCAATGCTTGCATTCAAAGCAAGCAGGTTCGTTTGTGCCGTAATGCCATGAATGGAATCGATGACTGTATCGATGGCTGCGATTTTGTGGGAAAGGGTTTGGATTTGCTCCTGCACCAATCGGTTCATTTCATTCGTTGAAAGATTGTGTTCGCTCAAGACAGCCACTTGTTCGATGCCATTTATCGTTGCTTTGCGTGTTTCTGTTGAAAGTCCGTTTATTTTCTCGGTGATTCCGGCAAGTCCATTGATTTGTTCTGCGAGAACGACCATCTGTTCATTCGTGCATTCCGTGTCGCTCGACTGCTGTGCCGACCCTTGCGCTATTTCATCAACAGCTGCCGCGACTTCCTCGCTGGCCGCTGAAACTTCCTCGAACGTTTGATGAATCATTTGCGCGGTTTCCTTAATGGAATGGGAAGACACTTTAACTGTATTCATCGCATCACTCGTTGCTGCCAGCATTTCATTGAATGCATCGGCCACAAGCCCGATTTCATCCTTACGATAGAGTTTTTGGTCAATTTGCTTTGTCAGGTCTCCTTCTGATGCAGCTTTGATTGAATGTCTGAGATGATCCAATGGCTTCAGCTGCTTGCCGATGAACCAGGCGGAAACACCGGCCATCAGGATAATGATTATGATGGAGGCAATGATGGTGATCAATAGAATTTCGGTAAAGGTTTTCAGGATCGTCGAATTGGGTGTCACAGTCTGGAAGCTCCAAACTTCATTTATCCCTTCAAGGCTTATCGGTGCAAATGAGTTAAATGCCTGTTCACTCAACTGTTTGGAATCAACATAGAGAGAATGCGTCTTGTTCTCGTCCAAGATTGATTTGATTGGTGCCCAATCGATAGCATCCTCCATATTGCTGCCGGTCAGCTTCTCATTTATGCTGTTTGTCAGCAGCTGGCCCGAATCTGTGATGATGCTTGTATAGCCACCGGCTATTTTCGCAGTTTTCACAAGCTCATTCAAAAAATCCAATGAGAAGTCAGCCGTTACAACACCCATGAATCTTCCATCATCCGTGATCAAAGGGAGGGAAAGGGTAGTCATCCTGATAATACCGGTGCTCGTATCATAATCATATGGTTCTGTCATGATCGCCCTTTTTTCCTTCAGCGGAATCTGGTACCAGTCTCCGTTTCCTTCTTCATATCCGGTCACTTTTTCAGTCGTGATGGCACCGCCGTTTTTGAAAAGGTAGGGAATGAACCGATTTTCACTGTCGAATAGGTTCTTATCGGCTGATTCATCGATTGTCAGCAGGTTTTCTTCTATTATGACGGACATCCCGAAAAGGTCCCCGGAGGAAGTCAGGTTCTCCTCGGTCATTTTCAGGATTGATTCAGCGGTCAGGCTGCCTGATGATTGAAGGGACTCATACATCCTTTTGGACGATTCCAGCGTTTCCTGGACTTCACTGAAGCGCTTATTGATTTTGGAGGCGTACAATTCGGCATTCCCGACTGAAAATTCTTCTGCATCCGCAACGCTTTTTTGATAGAGGATAAAGCTCGTTATTACGGAATAGACTAAAAAAAGAGCTATAAATAAGCCTATTACCACTCTTGATAATTTCCATGATATTCTTTGTGTTCTTTTCATTCGCCCCACTTACTTTCTATGTATTATGCTCTGATTCTATCGGCACATAGTAGTTATCGGTAAATAGTGTCCGGGTTTTATGGATTTTGTCGAATTTGCGGTGGTTATTTTAAAGAAAAAAGCCCCCGTTGCGGGAGCTTTTCAGGAATATTAGCTACTCCGGTTTTCCGAAGTAGCTCGGTATGATCGTTTCATAGTTTATGCCGTCCTGTTTATAGAGGAGCCTTTCTACGCTGATTCCGAAGTAGTTTAAAATGTTTTCCGGCGTCATCACATCTGCGACTTGACCCGTAATAATCGGCCTGTTTTTGGCTGCCATCAAAACTTTATCCCCGAAATAGAAGGCATGATTCGGATAATGTGTATTGATGATGCAGGCAAGGCCTTGTTCATGCACAAGTTTTTTGATTGTCTCCAGGATTGTCTTTTGTTTATTGATATCAAGATGGGACTCCGGTTCATCAAGGATCAGAATCTTCGGTTCGGACACGAGTGTCCTGGCAATGAGAGCAAGCTGCAGCTCGCCGCCGCTCACGGACGTACAGGGCTCGCCTGCAAGGTGGCGGATCCCCACAAGATCGAGTGCCTCATAAGCCGCTTCCCGGTCTTCTTCCTTCGGGTGGGCATAGGCGGAAATAGAAAGGGCGCGTCCCATTGTGACCAAATCAAGGATGGAATAGCTGAATGTCATTTTTGTTGCCTGCGGCACGTATCCGATCGTTTTCCATATTTCTTTCTGCGGCAAGGAACGAAGCGTTTTTCCATGGAGGTATGTTTCTCCTTTTTCCCATTTCAGCAGGCCCATGATGCATTTGAGCATCGTTGTTTTCCCGGCTCCGTTTGGACCGAGGATCGAAAGGATTTCCCCTTCTTCAAGGCTGAAATTAATATCATTAAAATAAAGATATTCCTGTGGACCCTTCGTTTTTGTTTTCTTATAGAAGTAATTGCCGTTTTTGACTTCCAGGATCAATTCCAAACACCTCCTGTTTTCCGCAGCAAGTATGCAAAGAATGGTGCGCCGATGATGGCTGTCAATATCGAAAGCGGAATCTCGGCGGCTGTCAGGCTGCGGGCAAGATTATCGATCAGCAATAAGTACATCGCCCCGATGGATACAGAGGCAGGGAGGACGTATTGATTGTTGCTGCCGACAAGCATCCGTGCGATATGGGGGATGATCAGGCCGACCCAGCCGATAATTCCGGCGATTGCCACGGAAGCAGATGTAATCAATGTAGCACCCAGTATGACAAGCCATTTCATTTTCACGACAGAGACCCCAAGTGACTTGGCTTCTTCATCCGACAGTGAAAGGATATTAAGGCGCCAGCGTACCGTATAGAGGATAATGATCCCTGTAAGGATAAGCGGGCCTCCTATATATAAATCCGTATAACTTGCAGTTCCGAGGCTTCCCATCAGCCAATAGGTGATGGAAGGGAGCTTTTCTTCAGGATCGGCAAGGAATTTCACGAGTGAAATCAGTGCCTGGAAAAGGGCGCTCGTCACAACCCCGGCCAGAACGAGCATGAACATCGGCATATCCCGTTTGAAGCCGCCGATCAGAAACGTAAAGCCGATTGCCATAATCCCCATCAATAAAGAAAATATCTGCATGGTCACTCCATTGCCGAAAAGAAGGATACCGATGGAAGCGCCAAAGCCGGCCCCGGCTGAAACCCCAAGAATATCGGGACTGACAAGGGGGTTCGCGAACATGCCCTGAAAGGCGGCGCCGGCAATGGCCAGGCCTCCGCCAATCAGCATCGCAAGCAAGATGCGCGGCAGCCTGATGTTCATAACAACGGTTTCTTCCATAGAAGTCCACGTTTGCTCCATGGGAATGATTTGGGACAGCAGAATTTTCAGTTGTACGATAAAGTCAACTTCATATCGGCCGATCCCGATTGAGATAAGACCGAAAATGAGCGGCATCATCCATAAAAATAGTTTTAAAAGGGCGGATTTCATCGTCCTGGCTCCTTTGCGTTACGCTTAATATTTGGCTGCCTCAGAAGGAGGGTTCAGAATTTCCTTTACCTGCTCATCCGATAGCTCATAGTC
>CAKQBC010000209.1 GCA_934215995.1 uncultured Bacillus sp.
ATCCTGCTTGATGCCTGCGGAAACAAGAACACCGGCAAGTACAAGCGCCGCACCTATATATCCATTCAACGACATGACTTCGTCCATAAACAAGTAGCCGAAGATTGCAGCGCATACAGGCTCCAATGAAAAAATCAGCCCTGTCCTCGCAGGAGAAGTATATTGCTGCGCAACCGTCTGCAATATAAAGCCTAACGCACTGCAGACAACACTAAGGACCAGAATCGCAACCCAACCTTCTGCGGAAGCCGGCAATGCCGGCGAATCAAACAAGAAGATGCACAGGGTTCCATACAGGGCGGTAAAACCAATCTGCAGGATTCCAAGCTGCAGGGGATTGACCTGTTTGGCTGCATGCCCCGTAACGATAATATGCATTGCATAAAAGAATGCAGCAGCGATGCATAGCAAATCCCCGGATGTTATGCGGAAAGGAAGCTGTACCGTCAGCAGGGCAATCCCGGACATGGCAACGAGTATACTGAATGCAAGCTTCTTTCCGATTGGCTTCCGGAATAACAAGGCATTAAATAAAGGTACAAACACTACAGTCAGACTTACCAAAAAACCTGCATTCGAAGCAGTCGTTGTTTCCAATCCGACTGTCAATGTTGTAAATACCATGAATAAGAATAAACCGAGAAGCATAGCGAATTTTACAGTTTTCCACTCAATCCGTCTAAGTCGACGATGAAAGAGGCCAGCGGCCAATAAAAAAGCCAATCCAAACCGGAGGGCTATAAGGTTGAAAGGACTGACCGCCTCCAACCCTATTTTCATAAACAGATAGGAGGCCCCCCAGCAGATGGTTATGAACAAGATGAGCAAATCGGCTTGAATCGGCTTCACATGCCTTGCCTCCTTTTTTGAATACTTTCTGTAAATTCAGTATAATGGCGAAAGAAGGACAAGTAAAACACATGTTTTTCATGCAATACATGAAATAAATTCATATATAAAACCAAAAAGGGAGAAAAACTTGTGAGCATCAATAAATATAGGACATTCCTGAAGGTTGTTGAACTGGGGAGCCTTACAAAAGCTGCTGAAGCGCTCGGTTACACCCAGTCTGGCGTAAGCCATACAATCATCAGCCTGGAAAAGGAATTTGGTTTTCTTTTAATTGCAAGGAGCCGGACTGGCATCGAGTTGACAAGCAACGGTGAAAAGGTCCTGTCCTCTATACGTGAAATCCTGAAATGGGAAGATCATCTCAAGCAGGAAATAGCCTCGATACACGGAATTGAATCAGGCATTGTAAGGGTCGGTACATTCACGAGCGTCTCGGTACATTGGCTTCCCGACATCCTGAAACAGTTCCGGCAGGATTATCCGAAGATTGAGATTCAATTGTTTGAAGGGGATTACCGCGAAATCGAAAACTGGATTTCCGATAATGTGATTGAATGCGGGTTCCTATCCTTGCCTTCCAAAAGCATGATAGACGTCATCCCTCTGCATAAAGATCCGCTGCTCATCCTGCTTCCTCACGGCCATCCGTTGAACAGGAATGCGCCCATCCCTTTGGAAGCACTAAGGGAAGAACCTTTCATCATACAGCGTAAGGGATCCGATGACGATATTTACCGCGTGCTCGAACACGCACCTTTCAAGCCGCGTGTTGTTTTCTCTGCAAGGGATGACTATGCCATTATGGCGATGGTCGAGAAAGGGCTGGGAATCAGCATCCTTCCTGAGCTGGTCCTTCGCGGACAGCATTGGGATATCCACAAAAGACAATTAGAGCGGCCTACCTATCGGACTCTCGGAATCGGGGTGCATTCATTGGAACACGTCTCTCCGGCCACTAAGGTGTTCCTCGATTATGTGCAAAATCGATTTAAAACAATAGAGTAAGACAACGGCTTGCATCCTAGTCCACACCTTTATACAAGCCGGCACCATTCTAGAAAGGAATCCCATGGATGCCTGGCGAATAATGATATAGGCACTATATTAGCAACGGAACTTAAAATGGTGATTCAGATATGGATGTCCCATCAACAGTGAAGAGGTTCAACTTTAGAAAAAAAACGCTCATTAACATCTCATTTTATGACTCAAAAGGAGAGTGAATGGATGAAACAAGCTTTGCTGGTAATAGATGCTCAGCAGGATTTGATTGAGGGCAGCGATACGGAACAAGCGGTCTTCAATAAAGACCGGCTGATTTCCGTAATCAACCTTGCAGTAGAAAAAGCGATGAAGGCCGGAGTACTGATTATTTTCATCCGCGATTTGGATGTGGCAGACGGCAAAGGACCCGGATTTCAGATCCATCAGGAAATCATTGTCCCCCCCAATGCCGAAATCTACGATAAAAAGGCGACCAATTCATTTTATGGAACCCCATTGCTGCCCCTTTTAAAAGAAAACAAAATCAATCATGCTGTGATTGCAGGCTGCAAAACAGAACATTGTATTGATACAGCGGTCAGAACGGCGACAATCAGCCAATTGGATGTCACACTGATCGGGGATGGGCATTCAACATCCGATTCGGAATTCCTGTCCGCAGAGCAGATTATCCAGCATCATAACAGAATCCTCCACGGCCATTATAACGTCGACCATTTTTCCCTGGTCAGAAACGCAAACGAAGAATTATTTTCTCCTGAACACGATCAATACAGATAACAAAAAAGGCACTCATCTATTCAAGATGAGTGCCCCGCCATTATTGCCCTGAAAATATCTCCATCATGTATTCAATCTTTTCATGGTCAAATCCGTTTGCGAATGAACGGCCTTGACGGACACCAGAACCGAAGTGATATTCCTTCGCATTAAGGAATGTATGCAGGCTCTTGATATGCTCAGCATCAAGACCTCCACCGATCAATATTTCAGGTCCTGACCACACATCCGACAATGTAATCAGCTGCTGCAGCTTTTCCCTTCCTTCAAAGGCGTTGCTTTTCCCTCCAGATGTCAGGATCCGCTTAACGTGCTGGGTATACTGGCACAATACCTCAAGGCCATCACCCTGATTGCTAAGTTCGTCGAACGCCCTGTGGAATGTGATATCAAAATGCGGCACTTCCTTTATAACCTTTTCCAAAAGCGCCTGGTCGATTTCACCGTTCTTTAGGCCACCGAACACAATCCCTTGAACACCCAAATCGGAAAATGCCTGTAAGTCTTCTTTCATCGCCTTCCAATCGAATTCATCATATTCAAATGAATATCCATGCGGGCGCAGCATCACTTGGACAGGAATTTTCACACTTTCAATGACACGCTTCAATACCCCATAACTAGGGGTCAATCCGCCTTCCGACATGGCAGACACGAGTTCCAGCCGGTTAAAGCCAAGCTGTTCAGCTTTAATGGCGTCCTTCTCATTTTCTATAATACATTCTAAAATCATCTAATCACCTGCTTCTCGTTCAAACTATTCAATCCATAGGATGTATGTTTCCTATGGAGGATTTTTTCGCTTATAAGCTTAATTATACCAAAACTGATGGGAACTTGCCTTTTTTTAAATAGGAAATATATCCAGAACAATCCATAAACAAAATGGTTAGAGGGAATGTATGCACAGCAAACAATGAACTCTAAATCTGTCTTTCAAGCTCCTGAAATAGTATTCTTTAAGATGCTACAAAATAAAAAACCTATCGTCTGATTTGGCATTTCTTCCAAATCAGACGATAGGCAGCTGAATCTAGCCTTTTGGATAAACTTCTGGAAAAGCCGGGCGTATGGATTTTCATTGTTGTGCCGGTAGGGAATGCAAAGCTTTTGGCATTGAGGATTTCCTATACATACCATAATCCTGTCGTTGATGGCAAAGGAATCGGAAGTCCGTTTTCCGTTTCTTCTCCAGAACCAAATAAAAAAGCGACTCTTTCTTCCGGTGTCATCATGTCCAGTTTACGCTCCAGGGATTTAACTGTTTGCTCTGTAGTACCCTCAGCCAGCAAATATGGCTTAACTTGTTCGACAAGCCTTGTGTGATTGATAATATGTATCGTTCCGCCATTGCCTGTCTTTTCCGCCTGATGGCCGGATAGATGATGATGTAAAGAGTCGTGGAATGGAACGCTGATCTCGATTCTATCAATGCCCTTCATTCCTAAAGCCCCTGAAAGAATGCCGCATATACCTTGGGGATTCCCGCCCCAATCCGTCACGATCCCATGCGTGTGGATACTGTTCTTTGTCGGAAAGCCGATGACAGCATACGCTTCCACTTCTCCCTCACGCTCTGCAACCATAACTTCCTGTTCCATCTTTAAAATGCTGGCATAGCCTCCGGACACAACCAAGTTAGACCATTCCCACGGCGTTGCTTCATATCGGACCCTTGTCTTCATCCTTATACGGTCGATTTGAAAAAGATCCGATTTTCTCCCCTCCCTTACATCCTCGCCATGTCCGGCAAGTTGTTCAGACAGTGTGTATTTAGATATTGCACCAAAGTGATAGCATTCATTTCTTCTGTATAGCCCCCTGTCTCCTGAAACGAATAATAGGGAAGCCCTTGCTTCATTTATAAAAGCATATACTTCACGCAGGATGCTGGTGGAAATACCCCGTCTTTGATAAGCTTCATCGGTACAGACTGCTCCAATTGAAAATACATCGAGAGCGGCTTCGCCCAATATGATTTTGAAGGGCACAAGACCGATAAAGCTGACGAGTTTATCATCATCGAAGGCTCCAAACGACAGCTGCATTTGTTTGGAAAACACATGTGGAAAGGATATCCCCATTGACGCATGGCCTTCATCACGGAATGTCCGGTCAGCAAGCTCAATTGCCTGTTGAATCTCCTCTTT
>CAKQBC010000210.1 GCA_934215995.1 uncultured Bacillus sp.
TCCTCGAAGGCATGGAACTCCAGCCATATAAGCAAGATGATTTGGAAGGGTATCAGGCGAAAATTGGCAATGCATCGATTTTCTTTGCTGAAACCGCTGACCGGAAAAAGGCCTTGATCATAAAGGAACGTGGTGAAAGGCCTGTTGCTGTAGCATTCACGGGGCTGGAAACAAATGGTGAGTACTTTGTGTGGGGAGCGCTTTACCTATTATCTAGCATCTAACTGGAAATTTTTTTACAGTGAAAATGTATATTTTTGTTTGATAAGGTTATAAAAGCCGAAGTCAAGGAGGAATATACATGAAAAAGAAACCATTTATACTATCAATGATTATAGGCTTGCTCATGATCGCATTTTCATCCATGGGTAATGAAACGGCAATTGCAAAAAGCGAGAGCTCTTCAAAATTCAAAAGAAACAGCAATGGAGAAATCATACACGAAGTCCAAAAGGATGAAACCGTTAAAGATATAGCAATTTCCTATGGCGTGCCGATGGATGACCTGCTCGCCAAAAATGATAAGACAACGAAAACAGTAAAAGCAGGCGATGTTCTTGTTATGCCGAAAACGTTGACTTCCCAGGAGAAAAACCTGATGGCAAGGCTCGTTGAAGCGGAAGCTAAGGGAGAGCCTTACAAAGGAAAGGTTGCTGTCGCAAATGTCGTCCTGAACCGGGTGGAAAGCAGTAAATTCCCCGACACAGTCACTGAAGTAATTAACGCAAAAGGACAGTTCTCACCGGTATCCAATGGTTCGATTAAAAAACCGGCAAGTGCAGACTCCAAGAAAGCGGTCAATGAAGCAATCGCCCTGCAGGAAAACGCAATGGATGCCACTTTCTTCTACAATCCTAAGAAAACGAATGATAAGTGGATCAAGTCGCTTAAAGTAATCGCGAAAATCGGGAACCACAATTTTTCCGTATCCTGATATGCTGATTGCCGCAGGAATTAGCTAAATGATATAATGAATATTTCTGAAGGCGGCTTTGCATTTGTGAAGCCGCCATTTTTCACATGCTGTTTGCATTCATGCAAGCGATAACTGAATGTACAGCCTTCAAGCCAGCGGGATAATCCCGCAGTTAGTATGGCAGGGCTAAAGAATAAGATGCAGATCTGGATAAAAGACGAGGAAGATACTAATGGAGATGACTTCAAAACATTACATAAAAGCATGGCAAGAGGCTCTGGATGCGGAAATCGGATTCCTGAAAAACAGGGGAAATACCAAATATCTGCTGTTGAATGGGCGCATTGTCAATTCGGGAGATGAGTATGCGTATTATTTTGAAACCAGGCAATCCATCCTGATACCGAACGGTTCCATGGTCAAAATTGAAAGAGACGGAAAAACGGAAGAGGGCCGCATGCTATCCTCAGAGGGTAAAGGAATCATCATCAGCCTGCCTGCTTTTATCGGAGATTTTATTTCGGAAGCCTTTCTGCTTTATGAGCCATGGCAGCTTCTTGATGAGCTGGCTTCGCGTTTGAATGAGGCAAAGAAAAGCAAAAAGAAAAGAGGCAGAATCAAACGGTTGATGAACCCGGACAATAAGGCAAACCATCCGGATGTACAGTACGATAGTCCGGTGAAGGAATTGTATGCGCGTTCAAGGCACAATCCTGTTTCATATGTCTGGGGCCCTCCGGGAACAGGGAAAACGTATACTTTGGCGAGAGTGGCAGCCAATAAGTACCTGAAGGGGAATAAGGTGCTTGTCCTTGCCCAAAGCAACGCGGCTGTCGATGTACTGATGAAGGAAATCCTATTCTTCCTGAAGAAGGTCAAGAAATTCAAAGAAGGTGATATCCTAAGATATGGCAATTCAATGCAGGTTTCTGCAGACGCCAAGGAAATGACGATCACATATTTGTTGGAACAAAGCGACCCGACAGCTTCAAAAGAAAAGTACGAGTTATTTGAGGAACGGAAAAAACTGAAGAGGGATTTGTCCCTTTCCTTTAGCGCACGGGATTCAAATGAGCTGTTGAAGCTCGAGAAAAAACTGGCGGCGCTGATGGAAAAGACGAAAAAGAAAGAAAGGGATATCCTGAACCAAGCCGACCTGATCGGCACCACACTCGCAAGGGCTGCTACCGACCCCTGTGTGTACGAGGAAGCATATGATCTTGTCATTATTGATGAAGCCAGCATGTGCCATGTCCCTCAGGCAGCATTTGCAGCTTCCTTGGCGAAACGGGTCATCGTCTGCGGCGACTTTAAACAGCTGCCGCCGATTGCCCAGTCGAACAACACCTCAGTCAACGAGTGGCTGCGTACGGATATTTTCCATAAATCCGGAGTGGCTGATTTTGCAGACGGAAATAATCTGCATCCTCAGCTGTTTTTACTCAATGAGCAAAGAAGGATGCATCCTGATATATCCTCTTTCACGAATCAGCACGTATACCATTCTTTGGTCCATGACCATCCGAGCGTCAGGAATAGCCGAAAAGACATTATCGAAAAGAGCCCTTTCGCAGGAAGGGCATCGGTACTGGTCGATACGAGCCATACAGGGGCCTACTGCCTGACAGGCCGATTGTCGAAATCGCACTGGAATCTGTGGCATCTGTTGGTGTCTTTTCAATTGGTGCATGAAGCGAAAACGTCTGGCCTGGAATCAATCGGGTATGTTACACCTTACCGGGCACAGGCAGATCTGATGGCAGCCTTGATTGAAGATTTTTATCCTGCTGAAGCAGCATCGGGGCAGATGAGGGCGGCCACTGTTCATAAATTCCAAGGCAGTGAGAGGGATACAGTCATCTTCGATAGCGTGGATGGCTATCCAGAATGGCGGCCTGGCATGCTGCTGACGGGGAAGGACAGTGAAAGACTGATCAATGTGGCGATCACAAGGACAAAGGGGAAATTTATCCATGTCGGTAACCGTGAATTCCTGATGAGAAAGGCCGGTCCGGATAAGACCGTGCGAAAGCTGGTTGAACACCAGGCAAGCCATGGCCAGCAGATCAAGCATCAGGAAATCGGCACATGGGCACGAAATCACCATAAGCGACTCAGATGGTTTCATGCGAAGAAAACAGAGTATGCTGTAAAGGATCTGCTGGTGGCAAAACAATCTGTCATTCTATCGATTCCGGACCAATGCAGTTTAACGGAAACGTGGCTGAAGGTTTTGCGGAGGCTGAATAGCAAGGCCAAACTGACGGTCATTGCCCAGGATCCGATAGAAGGATTGCGGTACAAGGCTGTGCCGGCTTCGCTGCCTTTCCCGTTCATTATGATAGATGACGAGATCCTATGGGCAGGCCAGCCATTTGAATGCATGCTGAATGTCCGTCCTCCGCATGTGGCTGTCCGCCTGGAATCGCCCGCTTTCATTGAACAATTCGCAGCCAGCCTCCCGATTGAATATAAATGAGGATAAGAAGAGCGTTCCTTGAATAAAAATAGAAAATAATTACAAACTAATTCTTATCTACTAATAGATAAGGGATGATCATATGTATAGGAGAGCTTGTTTCCTGGTTGCCATGATTTTTGCGATTTTGGCTGGCTGCGGGCAAAATGATGTTCTGCCGAAAGAAGAAGGGGAAATTGTCCGGCAAGGGGACAAGCCGGTGAAAGTCCTCTTGGTCGGGATTGATACCCGTGGGGAAGAAAAATCGCGCAGCGATGCCATTCTTGTCGCCCAAATCAATCCTGCCGACAATAGCCTGAAGGTGCTGTCGCTCATGCGTGACACGTATGTAAGAATACCGGGATACAAAAATGGATTCAACAAGCTGAATACGGCTTATTATCTTGGCGGCAAGGAGCTGCTTGCGGATACTGTAAAAGAAAATTTCGGGATTGATATCGACTATACAGTCACCGTTGATTTTAAGGGGTTTGCAAAGGCAGTTGATGCACTGGCGCCGGAAGGAATTGAAGTCGATGTTCCCCAAAAAATCATCGATGATATGAAGATTGATACTGAGCCCGGGTTGCAAAGCCTTGGCGGTGACGATCTGCTCAAGTATGTCCGTTTCAGGCATGACGACGAGAACGACTTCGGAAGAGTCAAACGGCAGCAGGAAGTGCTGGTAAAGCTGAAGGAAGCTTTCGGCAGCCAATTCACTTCCTTCCAGAACATCTTTTCAATCCCAACACATATTCAGGAGCTTTCTGAATATATAGAGACGGATATGACGGTGGCAAACATGATTTATTTGGGCTCCATGCTGTACGGTATCCCGCTGGATGATGTAGAAACATTGACAATACCAGTGCCGGGCGGCTTCGACAATAAAACATATGAGCATGCGGGTGCAGTCCTGCAAATGGACATACAAGCAAACAATGCGGCCATCGAAGAATTTTTCACTATGCCAGCGGAGGCGGTCAATTGAATCCCAATCAGGAAAAGCACATATTTATGAAAAGTAGTGTATAATAAATGGTAAATAGAAAAAACTTGGGGTGGTTCGGCAGTGAAAGAAACACATGTCTATACGAAGAAAGAAGAAATTGTAAATGCCATCACTCATGGTATAGGTGTTTTATTCAGCATCGCAGCGCTTGTATTTCTCGTTTTAAGTGCAGTAGAAAACGGCAATGCATGGCACATCACCACATTTTCCATCTATGGGGCAACGATGATCATCCTGTACCTTTGCTCGACATTGGTGCATAGCTTTCCACCGGGGAAAGTGAAGGATGTCCTCGAATTCTTCGATCATTCCGCTATTTATCTGTTCATAGCAGGCACGTATACCCCGTTCACGTTGATCGTGATCAATGGGGCGCTTGGCTGGACTTTACTGGCAAT
>CAKQBC010000211.1 GCA_934215995.1 uncultured Bacillus sp.
GCTCCCTTTCCGAGGGGATTTTATCCCCCGGAAGCAAGCCGTCCTGTTCAATCATATGCCTCAATTGATTCACTATATCCAAATAGATTTTCGATGAGTTTTCCTTATTTTTCATCGGCAAATTACTTTCCTATAAGCGCCAGTTCTTTTGTTTTCTGCCTCACTTCATCCGGATCGACTTTTATCCGGGCCACGCCTGTTTCCATTGCGGCTTGCGCTACAGCTGCAGCGACCTCTGGGGCAACCCGGGGGTCGAATGGCCTTGGAATCACGTAATCAACATTCAGTTCTTCCTCGTCAATCAGGCCGGCAATGGCCTCTACGGCCGCCATTTTCATTTTTTCATTGATATGGGTAGCACGGACATCGAGCGCTCCCCGGAATATGCCCGGGAAAGCCAGGACATTGTTCACCTGATTCGGGAAGTCGGAACGGCCGGTGCCTACCACAAGGGCCCCTGCCTCTTTCGCTAAATCCGGCATAATCTCCGGAATAGGGTTCGCCATCGCGAAGATGATCGGATTGTCGTTCATGCTCCGGACATGGTCTGCAGTCAGCCCTCCGGCTACAGATACACCGATGAACACATCAGCGCCTTTGATGACTTCTTCAAGGCTGCCTTCCAAGCGGTCCCGATTGGTTATCTTGGCTATTTTATCCTTCACTTCGTTCATGCCATACGGCCTGCCATCATAGATCGCTCCTTTGGAGTCACACATGATGACATCCCTGACGCCATACGTAAATAATAATTTAATGATTGCTATACCGGCTGCACCGGCTCCGTTCGCTACAATTTTCACCTCAGACAGGCTTTTGCCCGCCAACTTAAGGGCATTCAGAAGCCCGGCAACCGTTACGATTGCAGTTCCATGCTGGTCATCATGGAACACAGGGATATTCGCCTCTTTCTTGAGGCGCTCTTCGATCACAAAGCAATTCGGGGCCGCTATATCCTCGAGGTTGACTCCCCCGAACGTCGGCTCCATCAGTTTGACCGTCTCAACGATCTTGTCTATGTCGGTTGTGGCCAGACAAATCGGGAATGCATCGACACCGGCAAAGCTCTTGAATAGGACTGCCTTTCCTTCCATTACAGGCAGGGATGCCTCAGGCCCTATATTACCGAGGCCAAGGACTGCAGTGCCATCCGAAACAACAGCTACAGTGTTTCCCTTCATCGTATATTCATATACCATGGAAGGCTTATCATAGATTTCTTTGCACGGCTCGGCCACTCCCGGAGAATACGCCAGGCTCAAATCCGCTGCATTTTTCACTTCAACTTTGGAAACCGTCTCCAATTTCCCTTTATTCATCCTATGCATATGTAAAGCCTGTTCTCTTAACGTCAAAGTCCAATCACTCCTTATTGTTAAAAATGAAGCCGGGCCATGGATGTTAAAAAATGTAATGGTGGTCAGACCACCTTTATATCACTATAGCATACAGTAAAAAGATGTAAAGATTAAAAATATTTAAAAATGGCATTCTTTTCGCCGAATATCCTCGTGATTTCCTGGACTATCTGCCCGGAAGGATTCACCCAATCCCACATCGGAAGCAGGATTGTCCTGTTATTTTTTTCAAAGTAAACCTTTACCCGGGAAGTTCCATTGTACCGATGCAGAATTTTCTTCAGCCTGAACAGAGCCTCTGTCCCTTCGCTTTCTTTTGGAACCTTAATGTAGAGCGTTCCCGCTGAATCGCTGCGCATTTTCAGCAATGCATCGACCGTAAAGAAGGCTTGCACAATAAATTGCAGCTTCTCATTGCGCTCCTCGACATATCCCTGGAACAAAGCAACAGTACCTTTGGCCAAATCCGCCATATGGGATTTATATAACGAAGGGAACACTACCGCTTCCATTTCGTCCGTTTCATCCGAAATAGTCATGAAAGCCATGACTTCGCCTTTTTTGGTCCGAATGGTTTTCATTTCCGTAATATAGGCCCCTACAGCATATTTCGCTTCTTTGCCCTGTTTGCTGTCAAAAAGAGGGGTGACGGCATAATAGTCAAATAAATCCCTGAAAACAGACACAGGATGATCCGACAAATAAAGGCCCAGCACTTCTTTTTCCTTCTGCAGCCTGCTTTCCAAAGGAATCGGCTCCATCTCAATGTACTTTGGCTTCAGATTGAATTCTGTATCGCGGAACAAATCATCTTCGGTAACAAGTTCAGCGTGATCGAGGGCCACATCCAGGGTAGCAAGCAATGTCGACCTTTCCTCTCCCCATTCATCAAACGCCCCGGAATGAATCAGTGATTCCAGGACCTTGCGGTTGACTGCCTTTGAATGGTTGCGGATGCAGAAATCAAATAAGTCGCCGAATGGTTTGGTTCCTCTTTCTTTCACAATGTCTTTTACAGCCGTAGCCCCTACCCCTTTAATGGCAGCAAGGCTGTACCGTATCCCTTTCGCTTCCGTCTTGAACGGGAATGCGCTCTTATTGACCGAAGGGGGAAGCAGGGGAATATCCATTTTTCTCAGTTCCCTTGCATATTGCGCTATTTTGCTGTCATTGCCGATTACACTGCTCATCAGGGCAGCCATGAAGTAAGCAGGATAATGCGCCTTCAAATATGCCAATTGATAGGCTATGAAACTATATGCAGCCGCATGGCTTAAATTGAAGCCATAATTGGCAAACTTGACGATATAGTCATAAATGGAGTTCGCTATGCCTTCCGGATACCCTTGGTCAAGGCAGCCTTTGACGAAATGATTGCGCTGCTCTTGCAGGACATCCGCCTTTTTCTTCGATACCGCCCTGCGCAAAAGGTCTGCCTGCCCTAATGAGAAGCCGGCAAACCTTGAGGCAATCTGCATAATTTGCTCCTGGTAGACGATAATGCCGTACGTGGACCCCAAAATGTCTTCAAGGTCCGGATGCAAAAAGCGGACAGGTTCCTCCCCGTGCCTTCTTTTGATATAGGAAGGGATGTTTTCCATAGGGCCCGGACGGTATAAAGCATTAACCGCAACAAGATCCCCAAATCGTTCAGGCTTTAATTGCCTCAGTACCTTTTGCATGCCCTCCGATTCAAACTGAAAGATGCCGATTGTGTCGCCATCGCCGAGCATTGCCAATGTCCGTTCATCATCCATCGGGATTGTCTTGATATCAAGGCTGCTGCCTGCCGAGCGTTTGATCGATGACAGCACCCTTTCCATCAATGTCAGGTTACGGAGCCCGAGGAAGTCCATCTTCAACAGCCCAAGCTCTTCGAGCGTCTCCATCGGAAACTGTGTCAGAAGCACCCCGTTGCCACCTTCCTGGATGGCGATGATTTCCGTCAGCGGGATATCGCTGATCACGACACCGGCAGCGTGAGTGGACGTGTGCCTTGGCAGCCCCTCGATCTTCAGGGCAGTATCAATCAGGCGTTTATTCACTTGATTTTCTCCATAAAACTCCCGCAGGCGACTGGATTCCTTCAAGGCATCCCGAATCGTGATCCCCAGTTTGGAAGGCACCATTTTAGAAAGCTGTTCAAGTTCCTTTGTGTTTAACCCAAACATCCGGCCTGTATCCCTTAGAGCCGCCTTTGCGGCAAAGGTCCCGAACGTAAGGATCTGGGCCACATGCAGTTCGCCATACTTCTTCGCTACATAAGAGATGACTTCTTCCCTTCGTATGTCGGAGAAATCGATATCGATATCCGGCATCGTCACACGCTCCGGATTCAGGAAACGCTCGAACAGCAAATGATGCTCCATCGGGTCAATATCCGTGATCTGCAGCACATAGGAAACCATGGACCCTGCTGCCGACCCCCGGCCAGGACCGGTCAGTATGCCGTTCTGCCTCGCGAACCTCATGAAATCCCAGACTATCAGGAAATAATCATTAAACCCCATTTTATTGATGACATCCAGCTCATAACTCAAGCGCTCCCTATATTCAGCTGGTGGATTCGGATAACGCATCCGAAAGCCTTTCTCGCATATCTGCCGAAGAAGCTCCGCTGCCGGAACCCCTTCAGTCGGATATTTCGGCAATAGCCTTTGGTGGAACGGAATCTCGACATGGCATTGCTCCGCTATCCGGCTTGTATTATAGATGGCTTGCGGCATGCCGGTAAAGGCAGAGGCCATTTCCTCTTTTACCGCGAAGCAGTATGATGTTCCGCCTTCGGCAGCGGCATTATCATCGAGCTTGCTCCCTGCATCAATTGCTTTCAGCACCTCGTAGGCAAGCCTGTCGTCCTCATGCAAATAACGGACCGGGTTCGTTGCCGCTATCGGCGCTCCACAGGAATCGGCAAGATTCACCAATTCCTCCCTATTCGTCCCTTCTTTCTGAACCGATAAGTAGAAGGACCCTTTTCCGAACATATGCTGAAACTGCCGGACTGTTTCACCTGCCAGGTCATGCTCTCCCTTTTGCAGCAGATGCTCGATAAACCCTTCCTCTCCAGGGGAGATGCCGATCAGCCCCGTGCTATAGCCTTTTAGCCACCTTAACGGAATGCCTTCCTTCGACTTGGTTTGGATACTGCTGCTTATCTTCATAAGATTGGTGTAGCCTGTCCTGTTTTTCGCCAATAAAAGAAGGGGATATGCTTCTTCATCATGCAATACATCAGCAAACAATCCAATGATAGGCTTTATTCCGCTAGCCCTGCAGGCTTTATAAAAAGGAATGATCCCGTACATGACATTCCTGTCTGTCAAGGCAATGGCTTTCATTTGTTGCTTCTTCTTCAGGAGTAGTATTTGATCCTTCACCTTCACCAGCTTGCTCTTCCTCAACATA
>CAKQBC010000212.1 GCA_934215995.1 uncultured Bacillus sp.
GTATGCACTTACTAAACAGATTGCGAAGCCGGCAGTTCCGTTCGGCGGCAAATACAGGATCATCGACTTTACCTTATCCAACTGCATTAACTCCGGAATTGATACAGTCGGCGTCCTTACCCAGTATCAACCCCTTGAACTGAATGATTATATTGATAACGGGGAGCCGTGGGACCTTGACCGTACACATGGCGGCGTCCACATCCTGCCGCCGTACCAGGGTGTGGAAGGCGGAGACTGGTATAAAGGAACAGCAAATGCCATCTACCAGAATCTGAATTTCATCGACCGCTATCAACCTGAATATGTGATCATTTTATCCGGCGACCATATTTATAAAATGGATTACAACGAAATGCTGGAATACCATATCGAAAAAGATGCGGATTGTACGATTGCCGTGCTTTCCGTGCCGATGGAGGAAGCGAGCCGTTTCGGAATCATGAATACCTATGAGGACGGAAGAATTTATGAATTCGAGGAAAAACCGGCTATTCCGAAGAGCAACAGAGCTTCGATGGGTGTTTATATCTTCAAGAAAGAAGCGCTGTTCCGGTATTTATTCCTCGATGAAGCAGACCGGGAGTCCTCGAACGATTTCGGGAAGAATGTCATCCCTGCCATGCTGAATGGCGGAGAAAAAATGTATGCCTACGAATTCAATGGCTACTGGAAGGATGTAGGAACACTGCAATCGCTGTGGGAAGGAAACATGGATCTGCTCGGCGATAATCCTAAACTTGACCTGAGGGATAATAAATGGAAGATCAGCTATCGCCATTATCCGGATCACCCGCACTTCATAGGCAAAAATGGTTCTGTCAAAAACAGCCTGATCGCCGAAGGATGCGAAATAGAAGGCACTGTCATCAACTCTGTCATATTTAGCGGTGTAACGGTCGAAAAAGGCGCAGTCGTCAAAGACAGTGTCATTATGCGCAATTGCCGGATTAAAGAGTCTGCAACAGTGAATTACAGCATACTGGATCAGAATGTGTATGTCGGTCAGGATTCAGAAGTCGGTTCAGAACGCGGCGAAGGCATCAAACTGACTGTGCTCGGCAAAGGGTACGATGTCGCTGACGGTGATACGATACTGCCGGGAGAGATCATCGGCGGAGACAATTATGTGATCAGTGAATCTGAATCAATCTTTGGCCAGCATATCAATGAAGATACAAGGAAAGGAGAGGCCATTTAATGAACGCAGTAGGCATCATTTTTTCAAATATAAGAGATAAATATGTTCCTGAAATTACAAAAAACCGCATTATGGCTTCTGTTCCTTTCGGCGGAAGGTACCGATTGATCGATTTTGTCCTTTCGAATATGACGAATTCAGGGATCATTAATGCAGGGGTGCTTTCGAAGCATAACTATCAGAATCTGATTGACCATCTGGGGACAGGAAAGGCATGGGACCTTGCCCGCAAACGCGGCGGCATCCGCATTCTGCAGCCTTACTATGATGAAGCTGCCGGAAATGTCACGATGGATAACCGGATCGAAACCTTGAAAGGAATCATGTATTACATAGATAAAGTGGATGAGGACTATATCATCCTTTCCGATTGTGATGTGGTCTGCAACATATCCTATTCAGACCTTCTCAAGCAGCATCGCCATAACGGGGCGGACATAACAGTTTTATATACAAAGCCTAACGAGGATAAGGTTTGGCATGGACATAGGACAGTCTTTGATTTTGGCGAAAACGGCGAAGTATCGAAAATGAGAAAAACCAAAAAAACAGAGGATGGGGCAGCTTTATACTTAGGAACTCTTGTAGTCCATAAAAAGTTATTCAAGAAGCACATTCGCAGAGCTGCCGACAAAGGCTACAAACGATTGATGGATTATTGGCTGGACCACAAGGATGAAATCGTGATTAAAGGCTATGAGTTCAATGAATACTATGCCTATATAGATTCGCTGGAAAGCTATCTCAACAGCAATCTTGAGCTGCTGGACCTAACGGTGAGGGAAGAACTGTTCAGAAAGCCGTACCGTCCGATTTACACGAGCGTGAATGATTCTCCGCCGACTACATATGGAGAAGAAGCCGAGGTGGAAAACTCCATTATAGCGGACGGCTGCATCATTAATGGTGAAGTGAAGAATTCCGTCATTTTCCGTGGAGTGAAAATTGAGAAAGGCGCCAAAATCAGCAATTGTGTGATCATGCAGGACAGCATCATCGGCAAACATGCGACACTGAACCAGATTGTCACTGATAAAAATGTTGTCATCGGCGACCATAGAACATTATGCGGGCATGAAACGCATCCGTTTTTCATCGGAAAAGGCAGTGTCATTTAATTAAGAAGCTGCCCGGCATCCCTGAGGTCAGGCACATCTGTGTACTGCAGGGATGCCGCCTGTTAAGAATCCCTGCCCGGGAAAAAACAGCATACGGCATTGGCGGCCCCTATATACTAAATGTGATTCACTGATATTCAATCCATCCGATCCGATTGCTTAGGCTTTTCGGGATACATGGCTGCTAAAAGCGAAGACAAATTGCTACAGGAAGGTGAAAAAGATGGCTAAAAAAACAGCGAAAAAATCGCCGGCCCAGACAACAAAGAAAGCGGCAAGCGCCACAATTGAAAAGATAGATGTAAAAAAAGCACCAGAAGCCAGTAAAACGGCTGTGAAAAAACAAGCGGCAGCCAAGAAACAGGAAACTGCCAAAAAACAAACGGCATCAAAGAAACAGGAAACTGTTAAAAAGCGGGTCCCTACAAAGAAACAAGTCAACATTGCTCCGCAAGCTGCAAGGAAGAAGCAAATTAAAGAAAAGGCAGCGGAGGCGATCAAGGAAATCCGCAAGGATGCCGGCAGCCAGGAGCCGCAAAACCAGGAGAATCAAAGTAAAATCAATGTCCTGATTGCAGCTTCTGAAGGGACGCCATTTGCCGTGACAGGCGGTTTGGGTGAAGTGATCGGCTCCCTGCCGAAAGCAATCATGGCCGAAGACAGCAGCATGTTCGATGTCAGGGTTGTTCTCCCATTATATGAATCAATTAAGTATGAAGACAGGGCAGAAATGGAGTTCCTTGGCCACTTCAATGTCGGTTTAGCCTGGAGAGAACAGTATTGTGGCGTATTCCGCTTAACGCGGGACAATGTCGTCTACTATTTCATAGATAATGAATACTATTTCAAACGGAATGTCCCTTACGGTTATTACGATGATGGGGAACGGTTCGCGTTTTTCAGCAAGGCAGTTCTCGACAGCATCCACCTGATGGACTTCCAGCCGCAAATCATCCATAGCCACGACTGGCAAACGGCGTTAATTCCTGTCTACATGAAAAACGGGTACCAGCACTTAGGTGCTCAATCGATCTTCACCATCCATAACATTGAATACCAGGGCAAAATGGGATTCGATATCATTGAGGATATATTCGGTTTGCCAAAAGAGGCAAAATCGCTGCTTGAATACGATAATTGCGTCAACTTAATGAAGGCGGCTATTGAATCGGCCGATCTTGTCAATACTGTTAGCCCAACGTATGCGGCAGAACTGCGTCTTGATTACTATGCCAAAGGCTTAGCGCCGATTATCCGGAAAAATGAGGGCAAAATCCGAGGCATCCTGAACGGAATCGATACAGAAAGCTACAATCCGGCAACGGACAAATCGATATTCTGTAACTATGATGCTGCCTCCATCGACAAGAAAAAGGTTAATAAAGCGGAAATGCAGCGCCTTCTCAATTTGCCTGTTGAAGAAAATGTCCCTGTAATCGCCGTCATCAGCAGGCTTGTATCGCATAAAGGGATAGATATCGTCGTTCCTTTGATGGAAGAGCTGTTGAGCCGAAACGTGCAAATAGTTGTTTTGGGAATCGGCGAAAGCAGATACGAAGACTACTTCAAATGGCTGCAAAGCCAGTATCCAGGAAAAGTAAGTACGATGCTCTGCTTCAACCAGGATCTTGCTCGGAAAATATATGCCGGAGCCGATTTCTTCCTGATGCCGTCCAAGGCTGAGCCATGCGGGCTTGCCCAAATGATTGCATCAAGATATGGCACTGTGCCAATTGTCCGCAAAACTGGCGGGCTGAACGATACGATCAAAGATTGCTCTGCAGGAGAAGGAAATGGCTTTGTATTCGGGAACTGCGATTCACACGATCTAATGGATGCAATCAATCGCGGGCTTTCTGTTTACCATCAAAAAGAACAATGGGAGCAGCTTGTTAAATGGGTCATGGCAGTGGATTTCAGCTGGAAGAAATCTGCGAAAGAGTATGAGAAATTATATGCCGAACTATGCTCGGTAAACCTAGCGTATTAAGGCAGCTGCAGCCATTTTAGAATCCTTGCTTCTATGAAGGGTCTTGCAGGGTCAAAAGCTTATGAATAAGCGGTCAGATCCTTCATTAAATGATGTACAAACCACACTATTTATAGACCAGGATTTTAGGAGGGGCTTAATGGAATCATTGATAACGAAACATAATCTGAAAAAAGCTTTCATCAATAAACTGTCGCTTCATTACGGTATTACCCCGGCTGAAGCGACAAAAAGCCAGATATACAAGGCTTGCGCCCGGACGGTATTGGATATCCTGCTGGAAAAAAGAACGGAATTCAACCGGAAAGCGAAAGAGAACCAAAGCAAGAAAATCTATTATCTATCAATGGAGTTCCTTGTCGGGTGTTCCCTGAAGAATAATATCTACAATCTCGGCTTGTCAGAGGTCTTCAGTGAAGTATTGGATGAATTCGGCTGCACCCTTGAGG